>JBMOHG010000012.1:0-20214 GCA_049317965.1 Paludibacter sp. | reverse complement strand
TTCAAAAATTGAGTTTCAGTGGGATTATACACCACGTCAAATAATAAATGTTTTTCGGTTAGAAATTGATATGGAATATCGGGACATTCGCTGTCGTGCGGGTAAGTTCCTACGGGTGAAGCGTTGATAATAAGCAGATTGTTAGTTATTATATCTTTTGTCAATTGACTGTAAACTAATGTGTTCGGCTTAAAAGTACGTGAAACGAAAGTGGTTTCGATTCCAAGTTTATGAAGTGTATAATCAATAGCCTTGGATGCGCCTCCAGTTCCTAAAATAAGAGCTTTTGTGTGGTAATATTGCAAAAGTGGTTTTATTGAGTTTTCGAATCCAATACTATCTGAATTATATCCTTTTAGCTTTAATTTCCCATCCACGGGTGAAAATTTAATCACATTTACAGCACCAATCTGAGCAGCAGTTTCATCGATTTCATCCAGAAAATCAATAACTAGCTCTTTATAAGGTATAGTTACGTTCAATCCACAAAGTTCTGAATTATGCTTTAATTGCTCAAACAATGAAATACTTTCCAATGGATAAAGCTCATATTTTGCATCAATATTTTCAAGTGAAAACTTATTGCTAAAGTATTTTTTAGAAAATGAATGACCTAATGGAAAGCCAATTAAACCATATTGTTTCATTATTTACTACTTTTTTTTCTAATGCTTTTTACAATCAGCCAAATTAACAAAACTGCTCCAATTGCAATAAACACGTATGATATTTCATGACTATATTTATTAATTGCATCTTGTTGTCCATGTGCAAGATAACCCATCAATGCAAGTGCAATATTCCATAATCCGGCACCTAAAAAAGTATAAAGTAAAAAACTAAAGTAATTCATTTTTGCCAAACCGGCCGGGATTGATATTAAATGACGAACTACCGGAATTAACCTGCCAATAAAAGTAGAAGTTTTACCGTGATCATTAAAAAACTTTTCCGACTTTTTGATTTTCTCACTACTGAGCATCAATAATTTTCCAATTCTACTGTCGGCAAATTTGTAAATTACAAATCTTCCCAACCACATTGACATAAAATAATTAAATGAAGCGCCGATTAATGCACCAATTGTTCCAAAAATGATAATCCAAAAGATGTTTAAATCGCTTTCAGGATCCATTGCAATATAAACTGCCGGTGGTATAACCATCTCAGACGGAACCGGAAGAATTGAGCTTTCGCAAGCCATTAATGCAGTAATACTATAATAATTAGTGTTTGCTTTGTACCATTCTTCGATGTGCTGAATAATTGAAAGGGTATCGGACGCAGTTTCTATTGAATCAGTTGGTGGTGCTGCCTGAATAGAAAGACTACCAAAAAACATAACGAAAATAATAAGGATTTTCTTTGACATAAAATAACAAGTTGTCTTAAAATGGTTTATTTAAATTGAGTGAATCAATTGCTTCGGGACATAATTCCAAAAATAATTCAGCCGCACTTTCGTCCTTTTTTATGGCTTTTTGAAGATATGGAATAGCCGCCAGAACATTATCGTTTTTGAAATGAGCTACTCCGATAAATAAATCGATGTATTCCAAATCTTCGTCAAATGTTTGGGCATCTGTATAATAGCGTAAGGCAAATTTATAATTTCCCTGTTCCAAATAAATATTTGCAATGGCCATCAATGTATCTGGTTGATCGTAATCGATATTTACAGATTTCAAATAGGCAATCAGAGCATTTTCAGTATCTTCAAGTCCAATGTTAACTTCGGCCAGATAAACCCATGCATCCGATGCCTCAGGATTTAACTCAATTGCTCGTTCAATATAACTCAAACTTTCTATAAATTTCTCTTGTTCGAGTAGGCAAATACCTATACCGGTGAGCGCATCGTAATTTTTAGGGTGAGCATCCAGCGAAAGCTGATAATAGGTAATTGCTTCGGCATACCTTTCCATTTTTTCGTAACATTCAGCAATAAAAATCTCAGTTTCCCATAAACTTGATGTCATTTTTTTATAATCCATATAACATTCTATTGCCGATTCAAATTGATCGAGCTGGAAATGTACATGGGCTTTTTGCAAACAGGTAAGCGAATCGTTTTCGTCGATGGTAAGTGCAAATTCATAAGCTTCAAGGGCTTTGGGGAATTCTTGCAGCGCAAAATAAATTTGTCCCAGATTAAACCACGCCTCATCAGTGTAAGAATCAATGTCGATAATCCGGTTATAGGTTTCAATCGCTTTTTCGTAATCTTCGCACTGTTCGTAGCAGAAAGCAAGTTCGAAAAGTAAATCGATATTTTTATCGTTGAATTTATCTCCATTTTCGAGGAATTCAAGCGCTTCCTCGAATTCTCCTCTCCCCAGATAAATAAATGCTATATCCAAGCAAACATTATCAATGTCTTCAGTTTCTTCAGCTATTAATTGTAAACAAAGTATTTTTGCTTCATGAAGTCGCTCAAGTTTAACCAATACTTCAATTTTAAGCAAAACTACTTCGTAATCATTTGTTTCTGCCAAAGAATTTATTATGCGAAATGCCTTTTGATCATCTCCGGTGGCCAAATATATTTTAGCACGTTTGGTCTTTAAAGCTATGCTATTGGGGTGTAATTTTAATCCAAGCTCCAGTGCTTTCGAACAATCTTTGGTTCGTCCACGGCGCAGGTAATACTCTACTATGCTTTCTAATTCTTCTACATCGAAATAACCCGATGCTGCTCCGGTAAGAAACTGTTCGTATCGTTTTACAATGTCAATGGATTCATCGTCCACCGAAAAAGATAATTTCCGACTCATGCGCTTGTTTTTTTTGCAAAAATAATACTTTAAATGCAATTAAATAAACCGATTACATAAAAGTTATCAACATTTCTATTCAAATGAAGTTCTGAAATGTGATTAAAAGTGCTTTTTACAGTTTATATTTCAAAGATATTACAATAATAAATAGATACGCTAATCAAAAACTCCGCTAAATAACTTTAACGGAGTTTATTATTGATTTACTACAATTTACATGAAATGAATCTGGTTTAATATTATTGTTTTTTCAATACAAATGCAGTACGAGCAGGAATATATAAATTTAACCACTCTTTTCCCAGCGAATCTTTTGTAGCAGGCAGTGTATTATGTATAACACTTTCGTCAATTAAATTGAAACCACCAAACTCACTTTCATCCGTATTGAGAATGATTTTGTAGCTGCCTTTATCTGCCAAAATTCCGTAATCAGTGTACGATTGCAAACCATTGAAATTAAAAACGAATATCAAATCACCACGCTGGTAAGCCAACACCTGATCATCTTCTTTGTCCCAAAGTTGTAAAATATTGGTTTTATTGAATTTAGGTACCGAATTGATTAACGAAATCATAGCGTTATCGAATTGACCTAAAGCGTTATAGAGGTTTTTTTCATTGTCTACCAATTCCCATTGGCGACGGGCATATTTATGCGACCAACCGTTTCCTTCGCGTGGAAAATCTATCCATTCAGGGTGACCATACTCGTTGCCCATAAAGTTTAAATACCCTCCATTAATAGTAGTGGCCGTAATAAGACGAATCATTTTGTGCAAAGCCACACCTCGGTCTACAGTTAAAGTGCTGTCGCCACGTTGCATGTGCCAATACATCTCTGCATCAATAAGTCGGAATATAATAGTTTTATCGCCCACTAAAGCCTGATCGTGACTTTCGGCATAGCTTATAGTTTTTTCATCGGCGCGTCTGTTGGTAAGTTCCCAATAAATACGCCCTACTTTCCAATCTTCGTCCTTAACTTCTTTGATCATTTTAATCCAGAAATCAGGAATTCCCATCGCCATACGATAATCGAATCCAATACCTCCATCAGATACTTTTGTTGCTAATCCGGGCATTCCGCTCACTTCTTCGGCCACAGTAATTGCATTCGGGTTTACCTGATGAATTAATTTGTTGGCCAATGTGAGGTAACAAATAGCATCACCATCCTGATTCATATTATAATAAGATTCGTAACCATTGAAATCTTCGCCCAGACCATGACTGCGATACAACATAGATGTAACTCCATCAAAACGATAACCATCGAAATGATATTCTTCTAACCAGAATTTACAATTAGAAAGTAAAAAATGAAGTACCGATGGTTTTGCATAATCGAAGCAGAGTGAATCCCATGCAGGATGTTCACGTCTATCGCCACCATGAAAATACTGATACGGCGTTCCGTCAAAACGACCTAAACCTTCAACTTCGTTTTTTACAGCATGTGAATGTACAATGTCCATAATAACTGCAATCCCCATCCCATGTGCATCGTCAATCAGATGTTTCAACTCCTCGGGTGTTCCAAAGCGTGAAGATGCTGCAAAAAAGCTGGAAACATGATAACCAAATGAACCATAATATGGATGTTCCTGAATTGCCATTATTTGAATACAGTTATAACCATCTTTGGCAATTCGGGGTAAAACGGAAGTCCTGAATTCTTCGTAAGTAGACACTTTTTCTTCAGTACTCGACATTCCAATATGACATTCGTAAATCAGAAGTGGTTCAGTTTGAGGTATGAAATTTGTATACTTAAAAACATAAGGTTGAAAAGTATTCCAAACCTGAGCACTAAATATTTTAGTGAAATCGTCTTGAACAACCCGGCGTGCCCATGCTGGAATGCGTTCTCCACTGCCTCCTTCCCATTCCACCAATAACTTATAGAGCTGCGAATGTGCCATGGCATAGTCGGGTAGTCGAATTTCCCAGACACCATTTTGCATCTTTTTTAATTGATAATCGGAGCGTCGCTGCCAGTTATTAAAATCACCAATCAAAAAGATAGCAGTTGCATTTGGCGCCCACTCTCTAAAAATCCATCCATCCGACAAGCGATGCAAACCAAAATATAAATATCCAGTGGCAAAATCAGACAGACTTTGACCTTCGCCCACTAACTTTTTCTCAATGCTTTCGAAGTATTCATATCGTCCATATATTGCACTTGTATAAGGAGTTAGCCAAGCGTCGGATTTGATAATTGCAAGATCTTTCATTTGTTTGTATTTTAGTTAAATATAGATTCTGAATAATATTAGAATTTTATAAAGGCAAAGCGATAATGTGATATAGAAATTTATATCAATACTTTTACAATTAACTTTTTTACAACCCCATCAGCTATGCCGGGTTGATGACCATCTGTTGGGAAAAATATTGCAAATTCACCCGGTTTTACCGTTACAAAGTTTGAAGCTTTGTCAGTAAAAAAAGCAACATCTTTCTCCGGATTGTAGCTGTCAATAGGTTGCTGTAGTTTGCTAGTAGGAATCCATCCCATTTTTTCGTCAGCACTTATCGGCATTTGAATGTCGATATAACGGTTATGCGTTTCCAAACGCACTTCATCCGCAGTTTTTCCTGTTATCTCTACTACATTAACGAATAAGTTTTTGCCATCTAATTCAACTTTTCCTAACGGAAGTGCTACCAAATCAGTACTTTGTAAAAAATCAAAAGCTTTACTAAAGCGGGGATGAATTGTTTCATACAATCCACAATTTTTTAAAGTGTCTAGAATCATATTTTATTTTATTTTTTGAGTCCTCTGATTACCCCGAATAGTGAGCTGAAGACTTAGTTATTCTTAATTTGAAATTTTTTGTTGATTTGTGTTATTATTCTTTAGGGATTATGGAGGCTTTATTTTCTATTATAAAACCTCATCTACTGTATAATTCAGAAATTTATTAAACGGATAAGCGCATTTAAAAACTGTAGCTATTTTCGAAACAAAATCCTCATCATTTAATATTGATTCGTCTAATTTATACTCAACCAGATAATGTTTAAGTTTTAATAGTTCAGCATCCGGAAAATCTTTTGGAAATCCCTGAGGAACATTCTTAAGTTTGTCCTCTTCAAAAAAGGTAGTAAAGTACTGTGAAAATTCAGGTTTTAAACGAATCTCATTTAGTTCTTCAATATTGTCGAATACACTTTTTCGCAGGGCTTTTAATAAATTTGGTTCAGGACACCAAACACCCGAACCAACAAAGCAACCTGCGGGGTCAA
The DNA here is from genome assembly GCA_049317965.1 of Paludibacter sp. Taxonomy (GTDB): domain Bacteria; phylum Bacteroidota; class Bacteroidia; order Bacteroidales; family Paludibacteraceae; genus Paludibacter. The sequence continues at coordinate 14,179 of JBMOHG010000012.1, read as the reverse complement.
GATGCAAATAATAACCTGCATGTTGACTTTTACGACCTCCGGCAGTAGCTATGTATACGCCAAAATGGGTTTTATAGGGAGTTTTATCATGCGAAAAACGAGTGTCGCGGTAAATGCGAAAAATGCAATCTTTTACCTCCACATGTTTTATTTCTTCGTCAAATTTTGAAATTTCAATAATCAAATCTTTGCTAATTTGTTCAAATTCTAATCGTACTTTATCATACCAGGTTTTGTTGGCAGCAAACCATTCCCGGTTATTGTTAATTGTCAATTCAGCTATAAACTGAAGAATATTTTTTGCATTCATAACATTATTGTTTTGCGTCTGACAAATATAAGGCAAAATTCAGAGAAAATAAGATTTACAACCATTTTTTTTTGTGCCAGACTAATTTTTATTGAAAAATGATTACTTTTGTAGGCTTTTTGAAAAGCTCAAAAGTAGTTAAATGAATATTTAAAGATTTGAAAAGCAAGGTTTTTAAAAACATCTTACAAAGTTAAGAATAAAAAATGAAAAATCGAATAAATCAACTGTTGCAAGAGGTAAACCAATTGGTTGCCGCCAATCAAGATGAATTGGAATTACTTCGTATTAAATATCTGAGTAAAAAAGGAGAGGTTTCGGCACTATTCAACGATTTTAGGAATGTAGCGAACGAGGAAAAACGTGAAGTTGGTCAACTTCTGAACGAATTGAAAAATGCAACTCAAAATAAAATCAATGAGCTGAAAGATGTTTTTGCCGGAACTTCTGATGAATCACAAAAAACAGATATGACACGTAGTGCCGATCCAATTAAATTGGGAACACGTCATCCTTTGTCGTTGGTTAAGCATGAGATTATTGAAATATTTTCACGCATCGGTTTCACAATTGCCGAAGGACCTGAAATTGAAGACGATTGGCACGTATTTGGCGCATTGAATTTTGCACCTGAACACCCGGCACGTGACATGCAGGATACATTTTTTATTGAACAAAATCCAGATGTATTACTTCGTACTCATACCTCCTCTGTTCAATCGCGCGTAATGGCAGTTCAAAAACCACCAATTCGTAAGTTGTTTCCCGGACGTGTTTATCGCAATGAAGCCATTTCGTATCGTGCACACTGCTTTTTTCATCAGGTTGAAGGATTATATATTGATAAAAATGTTTCGTTTGCCGATTTGAAGCAAGCCTTGATGTATTTTGCAAAGGAAATGTTTGGTGCAGATACCGAAATTCGCTTGCGTCCTTCTTATTTTCCGTTTACTGAACCAAGTGCTGAAATGGATATTTCATGTAATTTGTGTGGTGGTAAAGGTTGTCCGTTTTGTAAATATACAGGTTGGGTAGAAATTCTCGGTTGCGGTATGGTCGATCCTAATGTGTTGGAAAATTGCGGTATAGACTCGAAAATATATTCAGGTTATGCTTTTGGAATGGGAGTGGAGCGCATTACCAACCTCAAATATCAGGTAAAAGATCTTCGATTATTCTCTGAAAATGATGTAAGATTTTTGGAACAATTTCAATCAGCATATTAAATGAAAAAATCTTAGGCAATTTTCTGATTATTTTCTCTAAATATATATTCATTAAATATCTTATCCTCAATCAATTATTTCTATAAATTAGAAATTTGAGATTGAGGATTTTTTTATTTCAAAATAAAAGTAAAAAACAGCTTGTTGTTTAAGTTAATAATGCTATTTTTGTCAAAATTCTATTATTAATAATCCATTAAACAAATCTCCAATGAAAAAAGCAATTTTCCTTTCTTTGTTTTTTCTGTTTTTAGTAAGCAATGCTGATTCGCAAAGCTACAAGTTGAATAAGTATAAATATGATTATCATCACTATATTCCGGATTATGGTGATCCTTACAATCCAGCCATTAGCGGTGTTTGTTCATTTTTTGTTCCTGGGCTGGGTCAAATGTTTAGTGGAGAAGTTGGACGTGGATTTGGATTTTTAGGTGCTTATGCTGGCTGTGCTGTACTTTACGGTGTAGGAGCAGCACAAGTAACTAGTTCAATGTATAATTATAATGGTACTTCAACTTCGGGTGTTGGTACTATGTTATTAGGTGCCGGTGGTATGCTTGCAGTTGGTATTTGGTCAATTGTGGATGCTGTTCATGTTGCCAAAGTAAACAATATGTATATCAGGGATTTGAGAAAAACATCAACTTTGAATTTTGAAGTTGGGCCTTATGCCGAAACTTTGACGATAAATAATCAGGTCACAACGCCAGTTGGGCTGTCGATGAGAATTAATTTTTAAAACAATATTCGCGGCACAATTATCTTACTTTTAGAATTCTGTAAGGTCTTTTCGAAATGTTAGCACATAAAAAAAGTCTGTTAGATCTAATCTAACAGACTTTAGTTCGTAAGTAAATTTACGTTACTGATTACTTAGCTACTGTAGTGTCAACAGCGGTAGTATCAACAGCAGCAACTGTATCAACAGCAACAACTGTAGAATCAACTGCAGGAGCTTCTTCAGCTGCTTTAGGAGCGCAAGATGCGAAAGCCAAAGCTACAACGCAAAACAATAATACTTTTTTCATTACTTTTTTTCTTTTAAAAATTTAACATGTTAATTTTGTAATTCAAAATCGCTACAAAGATACAACGATATTTAATATAGCATTAATAAATATCGTTATTTTTTTAATTATTTTTCGGTTTGAGCAATATTTAACTATTTATTCTGCTTTTTGAGCAGATTTTGTTCCTTTTGATGAGTTTTTTTCTAATAAAAAACATTTTCATGAACTTTTTTGTGAGAAAAAAATTGAATAGTATTATCAGAATTTCAAAAAATACGAGATTTTGAAGATAGAAAACTTCTTATTCAAATTAAATTCGGTTTGAAATTATTATCAAATACTAAATTAAAGTCAAAAAATCAATTCTGATAAACAAATTCTGAATTAATCATACTCAAAATTAAAACAAAAAAAAAGTCCGTTAGAAATTATCCAACAGACTTTACAACGTAAAAATTACGTTTAATTACTTTGCAACTGTAGTGTCAACAACTGTTGTATCAACAGCAGCAACAGTATCAACAGCAACAACAGCAGTAGAATCAACTGCAGGAGCTTCTTCGGCTGCTTTAGGAGCGCAAGATGCGAAAGCCAAAGCTACAACGCAAAACAAAAATACTTTTTTCATTACTTTACCTTTAAAAATTTAACATGTTAATTTTGTATTTCAAAATCGCTGCAAAGATACATCATTTTTTTATTGTACATTAATAAATATCGACTTTTTTTCAATTATTTTTTCTCGCAACACAATTCAATTGTATCTTGCTGAATATCAATTAATTTAAAACCGGATAACTGGCAGAATATAAGTAGCGTTTGATGCTTTTTTTCGGTGTCTTTTCAAATTCATGTGGATATAGTTGTATTTTCGACACACCTTCGTACGATGCAACTATAGAATTTAGTAATTTTCGGTTTTCTTCCATTAGAATTTCGAGTTGATTTTGATCAACTCCTTCGGCATCTACTGCTTCATAATCGGGACAAACCAGCGCAAATAGTTTTCCATTATTCTCAATTACCAAACTTTCCATCACATAAGGCATATTATTTAGTTTAGCTTCAATCTCCTCAGGGTAAATATTTTGACCACTAGCACTTAAAATCATAGTTTTATTACGTCCGCGTATAAAAATATTTTTTTCTGCATCAATTGTACCCAAATCACCGGTATGCAGCCAACCGTCTTCGTCGAGTATTTGACTTGTAGCTTCAGGATTCTTGTAATATCCAAGCATTACATTCTCACCTTTAACACAAATTTCGCCTACTCCTGTAGATGGATCAGGTTGAATTATTTTTGCTTCCATTATATCAAGGACTTTACCCGATGATTTTGGAACAAATTCCCTGGTATTTGAATAGCTGATTAGTGGAGCACATTCAGTCATACCATATCCTACAGTAAATGGGAATTTTATTTTACTGAAAAACTCTTCCACTTCGGCATTTAATGGTGCACCACCAACACATATTTCTGAAAATTCTCCTCCGAATGCATCCACAAGTTTCTTTCTGATTTGAGCTAAAATTGGTTGATCTAGAAATGGAATACTTAACACCCAACGCATTGACGGTTTTGCAAGCATAGGCTGAATTTGTTTTTTATATATCTTTTCAATAATCAATGGTACACAAAAAATAACGTTAGGCTTAATTTCAGCAAATGCTTTCAGAAGGATTTTAGCAGATGGTGTTTTTCCAATAAAATGAATATGGCAACCAGCACAACATGACGTTAAGAAATCAAACGCGCAACCATAAGCATGTGCAAGTGGCAAAAATGAAACTATTCTATATTGAGGTGCTACTAAATTTGTTCTAAACCCAAAAGTGATATTTCCTGCCAATGCATTACCGGTCGTCATCACGCCCTTACTAAAACCTGTAGTTCCTGAAGTATAATTTATGGATACAATTTCAGAATTTGGTTTATCGGCATATCGTACACAATCACGATGAAAACCGTAATCATATTTATCGTTAAATAGTCGGGAAATATTATCGAAGTGAAGTAATGCAAGATCTAATTTAGGTTCAACAGATTGTTCTGATTGTCCCTCACTATCAACAGTTTCAACGTCAATTTCGGTCTTTGAAACTTCTTGATTCAACAATGTGATACAATCGAACTTGGTTAATGAAAACACCGCCTTAATTGTTGTCAGCTTTTCCTCCTCCAAATTTTCCCAAATTGTGTCGCCTACAAATAATAGTTTCGATTCAGAATGATTGGTAATATGATGAACATCATTAGGGTTAAAATCTTGAAGTATTGGGACAATAATTGCACCATAACTTACAGTTGCCAAATATGTTACAGCCCAATTAGCATTATTTTTACCAATAAGCGCAATTTTATCATTTTGTTTTAGATTGCATTGCTGAAATAATATATGCAATTCAGCAATTTTTTTTGCAATATCGGCATACGAAAGTGTAACATCTTCACCATAATTACTAAAACCGGGTAGGTCCCAGTTTTTTCGAAATCCGTCTTCGAATAAACGGATAAAGTTTTCTTGAATCATAACATGATTTTTTAGTATTATTTTTTCCTGCGCAAAAATATGAAATTATTACACATTTCAATGCAAAATGTGCAGTTATTTTTCGGAAAGATAAGCAATGAACTGATTTATTCATCAAAAATGTGATTTTTAAGTCTCAATTGCAATTTTCTTAACAGATATGTTTTTTTATACTTTCTCAATTTGCAAACTTAAAGTATCTTTGTAATTAAAAACGTACACTTCAATTTTCTTTTCAAGTATAAAAACTCATTTTTTAAAGACTAAAACATGAACGAATTAGAATTGCTTTTTAAACAGCAAACGCACGAAAAACTTTTAAATAAAGAAGAGCTGTCCGCATCGGGATCCAATCGCCGTTATTTCCGGTTAGAGAGCAAAAGTAATTCAATTATTGGAGTAGAAGGTACATCTATTGAAGAAAATAAAGCATTTATAGAGATGGCTAAACATTTCTATTCACAGGGTTTACCAGTTCCACAATTTTTAGGGCAAAGTAAAGATGGTCGGTTTTACATTCAGGAAGATTTAGGTGATACATTGCTCTTTGATTCTATTGCCGAAGGTCGCAAAACTGGTGTTTTTTGCGAAGCGGAGAAAGAAATTTTACGTAAAACCATGCGAAAACTTGCTGCATTTCAGGTAACTGGCGCACATAATTTTGATTTTAATGTCTGTTATCCTCAACCCGAATTTAATGAGAGATCCATACTTTGGGATATGAACTATTTCAAATATTGTTTTCTTAAATCTACTGGTTTGGACTTTCAGGAAAACAGATTGGAAGATGATTTTAGTCGATTATCTGAAATATTGCTGCGCTCAAAAACCAATACATTTATGTATCGCGATTTTCAAAGCAGAAATGTAATGGTGAAAGATGATGAACCATATTTTATCGATTTTCAGGGCGGAAGAAAGGGACCATTGTACTACGATGTAGCTTCCTTTCTTTGGCAGGCTAAAGCTCAATATAGCAATGAACTACGAGAAGAATTACTGCTGACATATCTTGAAGCATTGAGAGAATTAATACCAATAGATGAAGTAGATTTTCGGATTCAGCTGAAACATTTCGTATTGTTCCGCACTTTGCAGGTATTGGGTGCGTACGGTTTCAGAGGATATTTTGAGAAAAAACCACACTTTTTGCAAAGTATACCATTTGCACTTGAAAATTTGAGAAGTATTTTGAAAAATGAATTTTCAGAATATCCGTATTTACTTCAAATACTGAAAGAAATGACTGAATTGAAACAATTTAGGGAAGTTTCTGTTCGAAAACCGTTGGTGGTAAAAGTATATAGTTTTTCGTATAAAAAAGGTATTCCAAATGATGATTCGGGCAATGGTGGAGGATTTGTTTTTGATTGCCGTGCAGTAAATAACCCCGGGAAATATGAACGTTATGCACATTCAACAGGTTTAGATGAAAGTGTAAAACAATTTTTAGAAGATGATGGAGAGATTCTTCCATTTTTGGAACATGCATTTGCAATGGTAGATGCATCAGTTAGGCGATATAAAGATCGTGGATTTGCAAATCTTATGGTTAGCTTTGGTTGTACGGGTGGCCAACATAGGTCGGTTTATTCAGCACAGAAAATTGCAGAACATATTAATTCTGAATTTGGAGTTGAAGTACAATTGATTCATAGAGAACAGAATAAAGAAGAATTATTTGCAGCACATTAAAAATTTGTTATTGAAAATACAGATATCACATCGATTAATAATAGACAAAAAATCCACGATAATATCTATCGTGGATTTTTTTAATCAGAAATAATAATCTCTATTAGTATGCGTGATCATCACTATTAATATCCGCAATATCAGTTCTGTTTTTCTCCATTGCACGCCAAGCATAAACAATATAGGCAAGTACAAAAGGAATCAACAATGATACAATTGACATTGCTTTTAAGGTAAACAGACTTGAAGAAGCATTAGTAATTGTGAGAGAACTCTGAAGATTTGGAAATGCCGGATAAAACGCTGTATTGTTATATCCTGCAATTAAAAACAAACAACAAACCGTTACAACAGTTCCAATTCCAGAATACCAAATTCCACTTTTGAATTTCTCAGAAAGTAAACTTCTGCCAATTCCGTACAAAACTCCAACAACTCCTAAAAGCAATAATACGAGGATTACAGGCATTTCAATAAGGTTTGTAAAGTATTTGTATTTTTCCAACGAAACTACTCCTGTGTTTGGATCAACAGCAAAACCTTCAGAAAAAAGTGTCCAGATTACAAAAATCAGAAAAAACACCACAAATGGAAGTGAATTTAATAATAGGTATTTTTTTGAACGTTTTTCCAATACAGGATGATTTAACCGGTTGATAAAAAACAATGTAGCTTGAGAACGTGACAAAAAGAAAACTGCCAAGCCCAATGAAAGATTGCGAAGACTTAATAATGCTTCTAAACCATTCCAAGGGTTTTGCCATTGACTGATAACAGGAGCTAATTGATTGGTTATATTGCCTTTATTTACAATAAAATCCGATCCGGTAAAGAATGTAGCTATTGCTACTCCAATTAAAAAAGTTCCCAAAAGTCCATTGGCAAAAAGGAAGGTGCGATATGTACCTACACCAAAAACATTGCCCGGTTTGGATTGAAATTCAAAAGAGACGGCTTGCAATGTAAAACAAAACAAAATGGCCATCCAAACCCAATAAGCACCACCAAAACTGGTAGAATAAAACAAAGGAAATGAAGCAAAAAATGCACCACCAAAAGTAACTAGCGTAGTGAATGTAAATTCCCATTTTCGACCGAGTACGTTTACCAATAAACGGCGCTCATCTTCGGTTTTCGACAACGAAAATAACATCGATTGACCACCTTGAACAAATAATAGAAAAGCCAAAATACCACCCAGTAGCGAAACTATAAACCACCAGTAATGTTGTAGAAATGAATATGTAATCATAATTGTATTTTTTTATTAAATTTAAAAGTCTGTTCTGACTGAAAGCTCTTTAAGTTTGAAATTTACTAAGTCAATGACTTGCTTGTAAACTTTTTATTCTTAATAAACTTACTAATCAACAGGTCCTTTTTTAATTTGGTTCAACATAATTTTAATCTCAGCCAACAACAATGCACTAAACAAAATCAAGAATAATATAAATGTTATTTGCACTGATTGACTAGAAATGCTTGAAATAGAAGCTTGTAGAGGTAAAACATCTTGTATGGCCCATGGTTGGCGACCAACTTCTGCAACTACCCAGCCCAATTGACCAGCAATATAACCTAAAGGAATACTCCACAATGCCATTTTTTGTAACCATTTTGCATTCTCAATTTCGTTCCGAAAACTAAGAAATAACAATACAGCAAACAAGGCTATGAAATATAATCCCAACATGACCATAACATGGAATGAATAGAAAACTGTTGGAACATTAGGAATAAGTTGTTCTGCTTTATCTAAATAGCCATAACCAAACTGTGAATAATTTTCTTTCAATTTAGCTTTATGCAATGCCGAAGTAACTGTATCTTTGGCTGTGACTGCAATCTGATAATCGGAAAGTGATTGAATAGCTGCTTTTCCACGCGCTTGTTTTTCTGAAAAGGATAAAGCTGTACCATTTGAAGTTTGAAAACCACCATCAAGAATATTTCTTATTCCGGGTACAAATGCATTTATATCCCTGTAACCCAGCATTGAAAGCATATATGGAATTTCTACTTTAAAAATATATGGATTTACAGAGTCGTTATATGATTTTTTGTCAGGATTTAGAATGCCAAATGCAACAAGTCCTGCACCTGCCTTACCTTCGTAAAGTCCTTCCATTGCAGCAAGTTTCATTGGTTGACGTTGAGTAACATTATAAGCAGAGCCATCGCCCGTAAAAGCCACCAATAATGATGCAACAATACCAAAAACTGCACCGACTTTCATGCTTTTCAAGGCAAAGTCGATATGTTGTTTTTTTAATAGAAAATATCCACTGACACCAGTTACAAACAAAGCACCCATAACCCAACCAGATAAAACGGTATGGAAAAATTTATTCAACGCTACCGGAGATAATAAAATACTCCAAAAATCTATCATTTCATTTCGTACAGTATCAGGATTAAACTCCATACCTACAGGATATTGCATCCATGCATTAGCTACCAAAATCCATAGAGCTGACAATGTAGCTCCAATGACAGTTAACCATGTAGAAGCGAGATGAAATTTCTTACTCACTTTGTTCCAACCAAAAAACATAATTGAAATAAATGTTGCTTCCATAAAGAAAGCCAAAATTCCTTCGATGGCAAGTGGTGCTCCAAAAATATCACCAACAAACCAACTGTAGTTTGACCAGTTTGTTCCAAACTGAAATTCGAGAATAATACCTGTTGCAACTCCAATTGCAAAATTGACACCAAACAGCGTCATCCAGAATTTTGTTGCTTTTTTCCAGGCCTCATCACCCGTTTTTAAATACAAACTTTCCATCACCGACATAATTACGCCTAAACCCAGTGTGAGTGGCACAAATAGCCAATGGTACATGGCGGTCATGGCAAACTGTGCACGCGACCAATCCACTAACGATACATCCATTAATTCCATAATGTTTTACGATTTTAATAAGTAATTGAAAAAGATTAAATTATATACAATATCTTAAGTGCGAAAATTTTTAATTTTGAAACTTACAGCAAAGTTATACAAAGAATTTTTTAATCATGGAGCTTTTTTCTCAATTAATTCCTGCCGAACGTGGTTTGCCTTTCCTTGTTCATTTTCGAAATTTGTGTTGAGATAATTTGGAAAGAAAAAAGTTTTCAAAACAACAAACATAATAAATAGCTTCAGCAGTACTATAATCCATAATGTTTTTCCAACTGTCATATTTGAAAATCCATCGTAGTAAAATCTATATAGTTTTTGAAACATTTCTAGAATTTTTATTGTTTGAAAGAGTAAAAGAGATTGCAAATATAGTAATAAATATGAAATTTATACAAATATGAATTAGTTTTATTTTAAAATTAAAAATTTATGAAACTAAATAAAACATTTACAAGATGTTAAACAAAAAATGAAAATTTTATCTGGTATGCAAAATAATGTTTTATTGGAGAATTAATGAAGTTTTAGCTGAGATATTTTTATAATATTATACATTTAAATGCAAAGAAACATAGTACACTTAGTATTTTATCATTGTTTTCCAAATAATAATTAATTAAGGCTCGAAATTGAGATATAAAAAACGCCGGAAGATTTAATATCCTTCGGCGCTTATAGAATTCTCATCTTCTATATTATTTATCAAGTTATTAGCCATTTTATTGACACATATAAATCGCAATAACGAAATTACATTAGACAAAGGAAAAAATATTATAACTAACTGTCCAATAAATAATTAATACGTCAATTTCCAATTTCTGACAAAAATTTAATTCTAACCAACCTAACTTCTGTTTCGCTATAATCATCTTCACCTAATTCTTGAAGAGCTGGTTCAATTTTATCTGTCTCGGCAGTATTGAAATATTCAAAAATTTCATCAATATGATCTACATCCATTATTTCCTGAAGAAAATAATCAATATTTATTTTAGTGCCCGAATATACAATGGCTTCAATTTCGTCCAATAATTCACCAATATCAAGACCTTTTGAAAGTGCAATATCATCCAATGCAATTTTACGGTCAATAGCCTGTATGATAGATACTTTTAGCTTAGATTTATTGGCCACAGTGCGAACACGTAAATCTTCTGGACGAATAATTTCGTTCTCTTTAACATGTTCTTTGATAACTTTCAAGAATTCAGCACCATATCTTTTGGCTTTTCCTGCACCTACTCCGGGTATATTTTGCAATTCCTCCATTGTAATCGGATAACTGGTGGCCATTGCTTCCAGAGATGGATCTTGAAAAATTACAAAAGGAGGTACTTCGAGTTTTTTGGATAATTTTTTGCGAAGGTCTTTCAAAATTGAAAAAAGCACATCGTCTGCAGCACAAGTACCACCACCGCTTTTTACGCTTGATTCCTCATCATCTTCGTCAAATTCTTTGTCTTTCACAATTGGGAAAGACTCTGGTTTCTTCAAATAAGCCTTCCCTCTTGGAGTAAGTCGAAGCAATCCGTAGTTTTCGATATCTTTCGACAGAAAACATGCAATCATAGCCTGACGAATTACAGCATGTAATAAACGTTCATCTTCGTCAGATGCAGAACTAAAACTTTCCAATTCGTCGTGTTGATAAGATTTTACATCCGAAGTCTCGTTTCCTTTTAAAATGTCGACAATGTGTTCGGCTTTAAATTTCTCTTTTACACCTAAAATAGTTTCTAATACTAGGGTCAATAATTCTTGACCTTCAATAAATTTTCGTGGTTTCATACAGTTATCACAACAGCCACAGTTATCTTCCATGTATTCTTCTCCAAAATAATGGAGTAATAATTTCCGTCTACAAACAGAAGATTCTGCATAGGCTTGCGTTTCCAATAATAATTGATTACCTATTTCTTGCTCAGCAACAGGTTTGCCTTGCATAAATTTGCGTAGTTTGTCTAAATCTTTATAAGCATAAAAAGCGATACATTGACCTTCACCTCCGTCGCGTCCGCCGCGACCGGTTTCCTGATAATATCCCTCTAAGCTTTTTGGCATGTCATAATGCAGCACATAGCGAACATCTGGTTTGTCAATTCCCATGCCGAATGCAATAGTTGCCACTATCACATCTACTTTTTCCATCAAAAAACTGTCCTGGTTTTCGCTTCTAACTGCCGATTCCATTCCTGCATGATAAGGAAGTACTGAAACACCATTCATTTTCAATGTTTCGGATAATTCTTCCACTTTACGCCGGCTCAAACAGTAAATAATTCCTGATTTACCAGCTTGTGAACGAATATATTTAATAATGTCCTTATCTACATCATTCGTTTTAGGACGAACTTCATAATATAAATTAGCACGATTGAAAGATGATTTAAAAACTGTTGCATTCAACATTCCTAAATTCTTCTGAATATCATGCTGCACTTTGGGTGTAGCCGTAGCAGTAAGTGCAATAACAGGCGCAGCACCAATCTCGTTAATTATTGGACGAATTCGGCGATATTCTGGTCGAAAATCATGTCCCCATTCCGAAATACAATGTGCTTCGTCTACTGCATAAAATGATATTTTCAATTGTTTTAAAAACTCAATATTCTCGTCTTTGGTAAGCGATTCGGGAGCTACGTATAATAATTTTGTTTTTCCTGAAAGAATATCTGATTTGACTAAATCAATTGCTTGCTTTGATAGTGATGAATTAATAAAATGAGCTATGCCATCTTCTTCACTAAAGTTTCGCATGGCATCTACCTGATTTTTCATCAAGGCAATAAGCGGTGAAATAACAATAGCCGTACCTTCCATAACGAGCGATGGAAGTTGGTAACACAGTGATTTACCTCCACCCGTAGGCATTAACACAAATGTGTCTTTGCCGTCAAGTACATTCTGAATAATAGCTTCTTGATTTCCTTTAAATTTATCGAAACCGAAGTTTTTTTTCAATAACGTCGTTAATGGAGTTTGTTTGGCCATATAAATCTCATTTGTAAAAAAATTGAGTACGAAAGTAGTATTTATTGTCGAAATAAACGCACAGTTTTGAATGTTTTTTTATTGTTTATTGCAAATTAATGCTAAAAACTCATTTTTGTTATTCAAATATTTATCAGACAAAATTATAAACAGATTTCAAATATACAACAAGTTTTGAAAAAAAAAACAGGATATTAACTAATTAAATTAGTCAATATCCCGCAAACCCATTTTAATCGTTTAATAAACAATACTATAGGAAGTTTGCTTATGCAGTTTTTAAACGATTAATATTTGCCTTTTCTATTTTACTTTTAGCATATTCAAGCTGAATATCCAATTCGTTAACATTTTTAGAGGGCATTTCAAACATTTCGTCCATCATTATCGTTTCGGTTATTGACCGAAGTCCTCGAGCACCAAGTTTAAATTCAATTGCTTTATCAACAATATACTCCAAAACCAATTCATCAAAAGTCAATTTAATATTATCCATTTTGAATAGTTTGGTGTATTGTTTAATAATCGAATTTTTTGGTTCAGTAAGTATTCTGCGCAGTGCAATTCTATCTAGTGGTTCCAGATAAGTTAATATTGGCAGACGTCCAATAATCTCAGGTATCAAACCGAAAGACTTTAAATCTTGTGGTGCTATATATTGCAATAGATTGTGCTTGTCTACATATTCGTTTTCTTTTCCGGCAGTATATCCTACAACTCTGGTATTCAGACGTGATGCAATCTTTTTTTCAATTCCATCAAAAGCACCACCGCATACAAATAATATATTTTGAGTATTTACCGCAATCATTTTTTGATCGGGATGCTTGCGACCACCTTGTGGCGGAACGTTTACAATTGCACCTTCAAGCAATTTAAGTAAACCTTGTTGAACGCCTTCACCGCTCACATCACGGGTAATACTTGGATTATCGCCCTTACGTGCAATTTTATCTATTTCATCTATAAAAACAATGCCACGTTCTGCGGCTTTTACATCATAATCGGCCACTTGAAGCAAGCGCGTTAATATACTTTCAATATCTTCGCCCACATAACCCGCTTCTGTCAAAACTGTTGCATCGACAATTGCAAATGGCACATGCAATTTTTTTGCTATTGTTCGTGCCAAAAGTGTTTTTCCGGTTCCGGTATAACCTACCATGATGATATTCGATTTCTCAATTTCCACATCATCTTTTGAATCCTCCTGCATCAATCGTTTATAGTGATTGTAAACAGCTACAGAAAGGAATTTTTTTGCCTCATCCTGTCCAATTACATATTCATCAAGATAATTCTTGATTTCAATCGGTTTGGGAAGCTTTTCATTTTTCAGATTTGGCAAATTGGATTTTCCAACAGAGTTTTCCTTTACGATATCAGCAGCCTGTACGGCACATTCATTACAAATATGTGCGCCCTCCAATCCCAATATAAAAAAACCTACCTGCGATTCTGGCCTTCCGCAAAAGCTACAATTCTTATTATTTTTAGCCATT
>JBMOHG010000011.1:0-20873 GCA_049317965.1 Paludibacter sp. | reverse complement strand
GAGCTATTGGGTCAATAGTTTGTTCTACTTGTGCTTCAACCAACGATAAAGTCATTTTTTCTATTTCGATAGATGGTTTTATTTCAAACGAAGATTTATTAATATCTTTGGAATTTAAGGTAGAGCTATTAATATGTGCACTTCCTTTCATGCTAACTGATTCGTTTAATTTGAATAGACCATCTACTAAAACATTTCCGCCTGTTGCATTGAAATCGAATTTTTCTAATGTCAATACTTTTGTAAGTGTACCAATACCAACTTCTTCATTTATTACCAATTCATTCTTGGCATTAACATCTCCGGTTTTAAATTTCAAGCATTTTGGTAACGCAATTTTGAACGAATCCAAATAAATTGCAGTAATGCCCGCAGGCAATTTGTTAATTTTAATCTTCAACGTTAATTTTGAAGGAGTTTTTAATGATGCAGAATATATTTTCTTTACATTATCCACTTTTTGACTAATATCAATATTGGTAGTCATCTCTTTAATTGGTAAAGAAATTCTGTTGGTTTTAATAGCAGCCTCTTTTACTTTAAATTCGTTACTCGACCCTGCAATTTTTATCTTTTTGCCATTTAACTTCGACATTTCACTCAACATTATATTCTGTGAGGCAATAGTAAGATTTGATAATTCGTACTTCAATTGGTCGGAGAGTGTAATCTTTTGATCAGCAACAGTTCTATTAAGAGTTGAGCTTGAAATTCCAATAACCTTAGGTGTGAATAAATCAGCTGCCTGAATAGTTAATATGTTTCCAGCTAGCCCAGTCATTGGTTTATAATTGAACAACGCCGGAAGTGTAATTTTACAATTACCAATACCTTCTTTGAAATGGAACGGATTAATTACAGGGTCGGTAATGTTTAAACTCAATTGTACACCATCTTCATAAGTCAATGAATTTACTTCCGAAATATCTTTTGGAATACCTGTAATTGTTTGATTCATTGATGTATTACCACCCGGTACAGCAACTTCAAAATCATTGGTTTCAATATTCAAATCTTCAATTGATAATGCAGACTTAAGTCCAACATTTATATTTATGTTGGAGTTTAGCTTAGTAGGATCAGTAAGAATTGCCCTAAAATTATATTTTATACTTACTTTAATTGTAAATTCGTAATTTAGCTCACCGTTTTTGACAGGATATGGACTAACCTGACTTAAATCTAAACTTTCAATTTCGAAGCTAGAGACATATATGCCATCTGATCTTGTATTTAATTTTTGATTTTCAATACTAAATGTACTTCCAACAATTTTTGAACCTGCACCAACATTTGATCCAGCTTTTAGTTTAAATTCAGGTGGATATTGAATTTCAAAATTAACTAAATTGTCATCTGTTATTTCATCTTTGAAACTTTCTTTCATTTTTAAAATATCTGATTTGTCAAATGTTAGTGTGACTGTCTTCTTTTTAAAATAAATTGTATTAACCTTTTTTAATGCAGTTGGAAATTTAAAAGTCATACTTTTTTTAGTTTCAACAGTATCACTTATTTCAAGTGGCCCAACTGGTATTTCAATATTTTTAATCTTTGAGGGACTCGAAGTATTCAATGCTTTAACTGGTGATGGCAAGGATGCCTCTAATTTTTTAGAATAATTATAGCTAGTGTCAATAGGAGGTATATTAAATGTACTAATTGAAATTTCCGGAATGGGTAATGCATCTGACTCGATACTAACTGCCGGAAATGTAAATGATGGAAAATCAATTTTTTCAATATTGGGGCTAATTGTATCAATTGTTATTGGGGCTATTGAAAACTCCACTTTTGGTATAACCGGTAATGACTGAGTTGGAATTGAATCCTTCATTTCTAAAGAATAAGTTCCATCTTCAAGTTTTTTTAACATCGAGGTGTCATTGGTAGTAATAATCGACCCCAGAAAAATCGAATCGGTTTTTCCGATAGGGAGTGCTAAAGAATCACCTCCGAGTGTCATGTCGGTATTTAATCCTTTTGACAAATCGTATTCATCTGTCATACAGTTTGATAATGTCAGTGTTAAAACCAACAGGAGAACTTGATAAATTCTCTTTTTTCTGAATGTAATCATGTTATTTGAAGTTTAAAGTGTTATTTTTTTATTTTCAAAATTCATATTGTAAGATTGTAACAACATACTAAATATAATTGTTTGTTAATTTATAAACGTGCGTACTTTTTTAATTGTGGAAAAACATTATTTGCCAACAAAAATAGTGAAGTATTTCTTATTCTTAATATAAAGTTTGTTAATAAATAAAGGATTTTTTCGTTTTTTTGTAGAATTTTGAATTGTTGTAAATTTGTCTATTGACGAGTAGTTGTCTTTCAGGTAGTTAGTTGTTGTTTCGAGTATTATAGTTTTTACTGATAATTATCAATAAATCAATTTTCCAGCTCCTTCACGTGTAATTTCGGGTTCATCTTCTGTACAATCAACAATTGTGGAGTGTTCCAATTTTCCAAAGCCTCCATCAATTACCAAACTTACCATATTACCATACTTTTCGTCTATTAATTCTGGATCAGTAATATATTCTGTAGTTTTTTCATCGGTAAATATTGAACTAGTCATCAAAGGATTGCCAAGCTCTCGCACAATTTCCAAAGCAATAGAGTTATTTGGCATACGAATTCCAACAGTTTTTTTGTTTTTAAAAAGTTTTGGGAGTTTACTACTACCATTTAAAATAAAAGTAAATGGACCAGGTAGGTTTTTTTTCATAAGCTTAAATGAGACATCGTCCATTTTAGCATATTCGCTTATCTGGCTCATTTCGTGGCAAATAAACGAAAGGTTAGATTTACGAATATCTTTATTCTTCAATTTTGAAATAAATTCAACCCCGGTAGCATTAAAAATATCGCATCCAAAAGCATATACTCCATCTGTTGGAAAAATAATAATTCCACCTTTACGCAGTAATTCAGCAACACGCCGAATTTCTATTGGGTTAGGATTGGTATCGTATATTTTGGTTATCATGGATTATTGATAATTGAAATAAAAATGAGCAAGTTTGGATTCATTTGGAAATAGATTGTAAAATTACATTTTTTTTTATTCAATATGAGTTTTTTACAACTAATAATTTCTTTCAAAGTCATTATATTAACACATAGCCACTGTCTTGACTTTTATTTGATAAAAAAAACAGGCTACTCCAAATTTGGGTAGCCTGTTTTACATTAATTAGTTACGATATTTTTTCTATTTCTTCTTGTAGGTCAATTTCAATTCCCTTTTTGTCGTAAAATTTGTATTGTAAAAAGCCTAATTTCTGAGAAGCCATCACTCTACATCCATTTCCGAATTTTAATTTCCATTGCAATTTCATTGATAGAATGCCTTTAGAGATATAAGCATCTACGTAAGGGTGAACTTGTAATGTAAACTCTTTAATTTTAAGCACTTTAACCAGATATTCAATTTTGCTTTCCAATTGGTCAGTAAACAGTATCGATGGTTTAGTTTTTCCATGTCCATAACAAGTAGGACAGGTTTCCTCGATATCAATATGAATCACTGGACGAACCCGTTGTCGGGTCATTTGTAAAAGGCCAAATTTGCTGAGAGGTAGAATATTGTGTTTGGCTCTGTCATTGGCCATATTTTCACGCATTCTATCAAAAAGTTTTTGGCGATTCTCAGTTTCATGCATATCAATAAAATCAACTACTATAATTCCTCCCATATCGCGCAAGCGAAGTTGTCGTGCAATTTCATCTGCAGCTGCTAAATTAACATCCAATGCATTGTCTTCTTGTCCGTTACCTGCTTTTGATCTGTTGCCGCTATTTACATCCACCACATGTAGAGCTTCTGTATGTTCGATAATCAGATATGCACCGTTTTTAAATGATACCGTTTTTCCGAACGCCGATTTTATTTGTTTGGTAATTCCAAAACTATCATAAATCGGAGCTTCTTCCTGATACAACTTCACAATATCTTTGCGCTCAGGGGCAATTAATTCAACATAGTCGCGGACTTCAGTAAATACAGCTGGATCGTTGATATGGATATGCTTAAAATTTGGGCTGAATAAATCTCTAATTATTCCTACCGTGCGACCTAATTCTTCTAAAATTAGTGTAACTCCTTTGGCTTGTTGAACTTTGGCAACTGCTTCTTCCCAGCGTTTTACCAGAATTTTCAATTCGTTATCGAGTTCTGCTCCTTTTTTCTCTTCGGCAACTGTTCTTACTATTACACCAAATCCTTTTGGTTTAATGCTTTGAATCAGTTGTTTCAGTCTTAGTCGTTCTTCTTCCGTTTTAATTTTTTGCGATACAGAAACTTTGTCAGCAAAGGGAATTAGAACTAAAAACCTTCCTGCTATTGATATTTCGGCTGTTAATCGTGGACCTTTTGTGGATATAGGTTCTTTGGTAACTTGTACCAAAATTTCTTGTCCGGGTTTAAGAATGTCGTTGATTGAACCGTTTTTCTCGATTTCAGGTTGAAGCTTTGTTTTTTGAATTGCAGGCACTTTTTTTCGGTCGCTAATTGCCTGCGTTGTAAATTGTGTTAGGGTATTGAAATTGGAACCTAAATCAAGATAATGTAGAAAAGCATCTTTTTCGTAACCAACATCTACAAATGCTGCATTAAGACCCGGCATTATTTTTTTTACCTTTCCCATATAGATATTACCAACGGCGAACTGTTCTTCACGTCCTTCCTGGTTAATCTCTACTAGTCTTTTGTCTTCGAGCAGCGCAATAGAAATTTCGGATGTTTTCACATCAACTACTAGTTCGCTATTCACTTTTTTTTGATTTTTGGTTTTTTGATTGTTTTTGTTTAAAAAAAAACAAACTTAAAGCCAAGAAATTAGCTTATAAGTTTGTTTTCATGGACTTCATAACTAAAGACCAATAGACTATTTCTTCTTATGTCTATTCTTTCTTAGTCTTTTTTTACGTTTGTGAGTTGACATTTTATGTCGTTTTCTTTTTTTACCGCTTGGCATCTCAATTAAATTAGTTGTGTGAAAAAAATTATTTTACTACGCTTACAAAAGTCTTTGCTGGTTTGAAAGAAGGAATGTTGTGCGCAGGAATAATGATTGTAGTATTTTTAGAGATATTACGAGCAGTTTTTTCGGCTCTTTGTTTGATAATGAAGCTACCAAATCCTCTTAAATATACGTTATCATTTTTTGAAAGTGAATCTTTTACTGTTTCCATAAAAGCTTCTACAGTTGTTAATACAGTTACTTTGTCAATACCTGTGTTTTTTGCAATCTCGTTTACAATGTCTGCCTTAGTCATTTTAGTAATTTTTTATTTGTTAGTAATAAATGATATTTCTTGTATGTGTTTTCAAATGGACTGCAAATATATAGCTTTTATTCTGATTAAAAAACAATTGCAGCATTTTTTTTTGGAAATGTCGTTATTTTAATTTTTTTTCAACTTTTTCACAAATTATTTTAGTCATTTGGGAGATACTCATGTTCTTACCAATAATTTTTCCGGTTTTATCTAATAAAAATGTACTTGGAATTGAGTTAACAGCATAAATCCTCGATCCAGCACATTTCCAACCTTTCAAATCTGAAACATGTTTCCAATTTAATTGTTTATTGTTAACTGTACTTTTCCATGCTGTTTCATTATCATCGAGCGATACTCCAAGAATTTCAAATTTCGAACCATGATACGTATTATATAATGTCTTGATTTCAGGAATTGACTGCATACAAGGTCCGCACCAAGAAGCCCAGAAATCTACTAATAGAAAATCGGTTTTTCCTACCAAATCGGATAATGATATGCTATCGCCATTTATACCCGGCAGTTTAAAGTCAATAAATTGATTTCCTATCGCTACTTTCTTTTCAGTTTCAATATCAGATATAATTTCTTTTATACGGGTGATATTTTTTGTTTCATCGTTCATCAACGATATTATTGACTCTTTCTCAATTATATTCATATTATAAAATGAATTCATAAAAACAAAAGCACCCACTAAAGTATTTATATGATTTAATGCAAATATTTTATCAATATTAACTTCTTCCAATAATTGTTTTTCAACAATTTTATCAAATTCTAATCTACCACTTTCGGTTTTTAAACTATCTTTAAATGACTTGTTTATCAATTCTGTTTTTATATAAAAATCATTTTTTGAATTTTGATAGTTTTGAAGTAATTCATTTTGCTTTGTACCCATAAAAATCATAAATCCGGTTGTGTCAATTGATACTTTCAACTTTCCATTTTCGAGAATAAATGCCTGTCTGATACGGTTATCTTTAGGAAACTCATATACTAAATATGCTATTTTTGCTGTGTCAGAAACACCATTGAAAGTAAATTTCCCATTTTCAATTTTTGTACTATCGATCGAAATCCAAACACGATTGATACGTTCTTTTATAAATATAGTAGTACCATCCAATTCTTTGTTATCAACAACACCATCAATATTATAGTTTTTTGGTGTACAGCTTGACATAAAAAAAACGATAAAAATGATAAAATAAATATTTCTCATGATATTATTTGTTGTTTTAATTGTTATGATTTTAGTTTTCGTAATTTCAGTTTACCTTTGCGCTGCAAAGATGCGAATTATTCGAACAATATACAATCATTTTTTCATTTTAATGCATATTTATTCATTATGAAATTTTCAAATTCTTCAAAATATATTTCTTCTACATTAATAAGTTGGTATAATTTTAATAAGCGCGAATTACCCTGGCGCGATATTAATGATCCTTATAAAATATGGATATCAGAAATAATACTGCAACAAACACGTGTTAATCAGGGATTAAGTTATTACCAAAAATTTATCGAACGATTTCCGACAGTAATTATTTTAGCTGAAGCTAATGAAGAAGAAGTGTTAAAGTATTGGCAAGGATTGGGCTATTATTCTCGTGCCCGTAATTTGCATAAAGCAGCTCAACAAATTATAACTGCATATAATGGTATATTTCCAAATAAACATAACGAGGTGATTAAACTTGCCGGAATAGGTGAATATACTGCCGCTGCAATTTGTTCATTTGCTTATAATCAGCCTTATTCTGTGGTTGATGGAAATGTTTATAGGGTTTTGTCAAGATTGTTAGGAATTGAAACTCCGATTGATAGTGTAATTGGAAAAAAGCAATTTGCAAGTTTAGCCTATGAATTGCTGGATAAATCTAATCCGGCAATTCATAATCAGGCTATTATGGAATTTGGTGCAATACAATGTGTTCCGGTTTCACCCGATTGTTCAACCTGCTGTTTGAAAAATAATTGCAAAGCTTATGAACTGAATTTAATTAGTTTTCTACCAATAAAATCAAAGAAAATAAAAGTAACACATCGCTTTTTCAATTACTTTTTTATAGAATTTGAAGGCCAAACCTATTTACAAAAACGTACAGAAAAGGATGTATGGCAGCATTTATATGAATTCCCACTTATTGAATTGGATCATTTGTTAAGCACTATAGAAATCTACGAAAATGAACAGGTAAAAAATCTTTTTGAAGGCATTACAGATGTGCAAATTCTTAAAACAACAAACCCGATGAAGCACGTTCTGACTCATCGGGTTATATTTGCTCAATTTTTCACTATAAAAGTGTCGAATGAAAATGAAACGATTGGTAAATTTTTGAAAGTTCAACTAAAAGATATCGAAGAATATCCTGTTTCAAGATTAATGGAATTATTTATTGAAAGTAAACAACATTAATTTGACAAAAACGATAGAAAAATCTATTTTTTGAAAAAATGAGATTTTACTAATGCTTCAAATTCATTATAATCACGATAGCCAAGTTCGGATTTGTAACTTGTTTTACTATTTATAAAAACAATTGTAGGCATTGCTTCAACGTTAAATAGTCTTGCTAATTCAGGCTCTTGATCAACATCAATTTTGTAAACAATTAGCTTTCCATTATAATTGTTTTGAATGGCTTGTAAATGAGGTGCTAACATTTTACAAGGACGACACCAGGTAGCATGAAAATCCAAAATAATCGGTAATTTACCAATTCGGTTAAATGATTTGTCTTTGTCGAAATTCCATACTTTTTGTTTGAAAGTTTGAGTGGTTAGCTCATTGATTTTTACATTTGCACTTTGTTGAGCCAGGCCAGTTAAACTGAATACCATTGTTAGCAAAAATAATTGAATTGTTTTTTTCATGAATTTTTTGTTTATTATTTTTAATATACTTAATAACGCCTGAATTTCTAATTTGATTATTTAGTTACGGAAAATTAACTATACTTATTTTTGAATAAGAACAAATTTTTTGTAATACCATATCCAAGAGCAGAAAAAATCAGCGGTTATTAATTCTTAATATTTTATTTTTTGCTTTCTTTATCTCATTCTGCAATTGCATAATATCTTTCATAACTACCCATAAACGATATGTTTCTACAATGGCTTTTTTGTCTGAACCTGATAGATTATAGCTGTAATTTCTTTTTCCATGTAAGGTAACTTTAATTTGCATGTTTTGATTCTGAGCTATAAATCCACTCACTCCATTGTCCTCTTCATTTTTAAAAGTAACAGTTTCATATCTCATTTCACCATCCGAAAAACTGTGATAGGCAGCATTTGAAATGTTAATAGTGTCGGTTTTTGCAAATAATTCATTTATCGATACTTCCACCAATATGTGTTCTAATTTTCCCCCACAATAATTACTAACCAAATAGAAATCGGAATTTTCATCAACGAAAGTTTTCAAATAAATTCGGTTTGAATTGCTTTCGGTTTGTTGAGTTTTGAAAATAAAATTACCGAATTGTTGGTATTTGGGATTTTTTTCAAAGCGAAAATTTGATTTTATTGCTTCTGCTTCGCGTATTTTCACTGGAAGTAAACTGTCGCAATATGCTAATGTTCTGGAACTTTCCCTTCGTATTATTGTATCTTCGAGTGCGGCTGCAATTTTTCGTTTCTCAACCAAGAGTGGATATAATACATGAACACTATCAATCATTATTTTTGCAGCATTATACTCGCTATTTGAAATTAACTGCTCAATTTGTTTCAATCGGGCATCTGCTTCATTTTCTTTTGATTGACGTGAATCACAAGAATTGATAAAGAAAAGTAATACAAACAATAAAGTTATTTGAAATATTGATTTCATAGTTTTTTTAGTTGAATTTTCGTACGGTAATGATTTTGCAAATTTAGTTTATTTTTATGAATTTACAAACATAATCTTATTTCGAAAAATGTCGCCAATTACGAATGTGTTAATATATCATTCAAATTCAACAATTGCGAGCAGGTATTACCGTTTTTACGGTCTGTTTGAAGTCTTTTTTTTATAAGCCAGTATAATTTTGAAAAAAACCAGTAAAAAAAGGAGACTAACTGTGCTTTTTCTGTGCTGAATGCAAATATTTTACATAATTTGCCTATCTTTGCTTCAAATTTCTCAAAAAATACCTAAATGCGTAAACCGATTAATCTGATTTTGTATTTGTTGTTGATAATTTCATTATTCACATCATGTGTAACTACGCATCAAACTAACTACTTACAAAATCCACAAAATTTAATTCCAGCATTCAAAGATACTGCCACTTATAAAGATTATTGCTTAAAAGTTGGTGATAGATTGTACGTAATGGTATATTCAATTGATTCAAAAACAAATGCATTATTTAATGGTTCAGGCTCATCAGGTATGCAAATGATGTCGGGTGGAGGTAATAACGAAACCGCCGATTTGTATACATATATTATACAACCAAATGGTAGTATTGACTTTCCATTGGTGGGCGAAATAAAAGTTTTAGGAAAAACCGTCAGACAAACTAAGGATATTATTGAAGAAGCAATAAAACCAATATTGAAAATGAATTCGGTAGATGTGCGAATGGTAAGCAAATCATTCAGTATTATTGGTTCTGGAAAATCGGGTAGAGTTATTTTTCCACGTGAAAAAATTAATATATTTCAAGCAATTGCAATGGCTGGTGATTTTGGAATTTATACCGATAGAAGTAAAATCAGAATTCTAAGGGAAACTCCTACAGGAACAAAAATCAAAACCTTTGATGTGAGAAGTGTAGATATAATTAATTCAGAGTTTTATTATATTGAACCGAACGATGTGATTTTTTTACAACCAATGAATGCACAATTTTTTGGGGTTACCAGTTTTTGGTCAGCGGTGTCTACAGTAATTTCAACCTATTCATTTGCTGTAATAATCTATAAAAGTGTTTTTACGAAATCTACAACAAACTAATTTTTAAATACATATTAATTTTGTACTAACTATTGTATTGCAATAACTTATGAATAATAAATCTAAAATATTTGTTTTGTTTTTGATATTGATATCACTTTCATCGTGCTACAATTATCGAAACTTACGATTGTTGCAAGATGACAATGTTGCATTACCGGTTTATAGCAAGTCAAATTATGTTGATTATAAAATTAGAATAAATGATGAACTTATTTACCGTCTGATAACTTCTGATGAAACCATTTCTAAAATAATAGCACCTGAATCGGGCGGAGGAAATTCACAAAACCAAATGACCTATAGAGTTTATCCAGATGGTACAATCGATTTGCCATTTATTTCGCGCATACCGGTTGTTGGCCTCACTTTAAAAGATGCAGCATTAGTTATTGAAGCTCGATTCAAAGAGTTAATACCAGATGCAATTGTAAAAATGAGTTTAGCTAACAAAACTTTCACTACTTTTGGAGATGCTGGAACAGGGATTTTTCCAATTTATAAAGATAGATTGACAATTTTTGAAGCATTGGCATTATCGGGCGATTTAACTGAAGGTAATGATTTGAAACATATTAGGATAATTCGCGAAACTGATAAAGGCACTCAGATTTTAGATTTCGATATCCGACCAAAGAGTGTTATCGATTCGAAGTATTATTATATTTATCCAAATGATATAATTTATGTTCGAAGAGAATTTTCAAGTTTCTATAAGGTAAATACATATTCAGCAATTCTGAATGTAATTACATTTTCATTATCATTATTATTTACTGTATTGAATTATGGTAAATAATTTGAAGTGTATATTTTTCTGTTAATTACTTACAAATAAAATTCATTTTATGGCACAAAATGTTTATGGAAAGCCAACGGAACAAAATCCTTATGGAAGACCATTGGAACAAAATAATATTGGGAAATCTTTTTCTGAAGAAGAAGAATCAGGTTTTGATATTATGGAATGGGTTTCCTATTTTCTTCATTTTTGGTATTTATTTGTAATTGGTATCATTCTATCGTTAGGATTGGCATATTTGGAAAACAGATCATGGATGCCTGTTTTTCAAACTGCAGGAAAAGTGATGATTGAAGAATCGAAAGGACCATCCTCAAATGCCTTGAGTTTAATGCAGGGATTTGGTGTAGAATCTGGTTTTAAAAATGTGAATAATCAGGTTATTATGCTCGGATCATACGATTTGGTGTGTAAAGTAGTTGATAGTTTGCCGTTTATAAGTGTCGATTATATTTCTAAAGGTAGCTTTAAAACTCGAAATTTATACAATTCTTCGCCAATTCTTATCAAATCAGATTATGTTGCACCAGAAGCATATAATCTTCTTTTCAAAATTAAGTTACGCTCAAATGGAGTTTTTAAAATTACAGTAGAGGACAATAAACTTTATAGTAATTTTGAAATTGAAGGTCGCTATGGACAACCAATTCAACATAATTTGTTTTTCATTACCGTAAATAATGTGAATGGAAATCTGTTGAACTCAGATATGTATTTTCAATTCCGATCAAGAGAATCATTAGTTTCCGATTTCTCTTCTCGACTTAATTTTGGTTATGTTGTTGAAGGTTCGTCTGTTTTACAGGTTTCGCTGGTTAGTGAAACTCCTGATAGAGATATTGATTTTATCAACAAGTTATGTGAGTCTTTTTTAGCCGATAATCTGGAAAGAAAAAACGATGCAGCAAATAAAACTATCAAATTTATTGATGAACAATTGGGCAAAGTGTCAAAATCATTGGCAGTGTCGGAAGGTGAAATGACTAATTTCAGACAATCAAATCAAATTGTAGATGTACAGAGCCACACTGGAGAGCTATTGGGTAAAGCCACAAAATATGATGCTCAACAATCAGAACTTAAATTGCGTGAAACATACCTTGATTATTTGACTAAGTATTTAAAAACAAATTTGGCCGATGGTACGGTTGTAGCACCTTCAAGCTTAGGATTGAGTGAGCCATTATTGATGTCAATGATTCAGCAAATAAATGATTTACATACACTTAGAAGTGATGTTAGCGAGAAGAATATGTATTATGCAAAATACACCAAGGAGATAGATAATGCCAAGAAAACAGTAATGGAAGTTATTAAAAGTATGCGGGCATCATTAGATATTGAGAAAAATGATTTTAATGCACGTTATGCTAAGGTAAACAAAGAAATTGAGGAGCTCCCAAAGAAAGAACTTGAAATGATTTCTCTTGAAAGAAAGTACAAAATGGATGATAATTATTTTACTTTTTTCCTTCAAAAACGTGCTGAATCAGAAATTTTAAAGGCTTCAAATACACCCGATAATAATATCCTGGATAAAGCAAGGGTCATGACTATTACAAATTCCGACAAGAAATCGAAAACTACTTTGATGTTTTTGCTTTTTGGGATTCTCATTCCTACTGTAATTGTTGTTTTAATTGAATTGTTGAATAACACTGTTAGAAATTCCAGAGATATTGAAAAAAATTCATCTTTCCCTCTAGTTGGATCTGTTCGACATACTATTAGTAACGATCCATTGTTGGTGACCAAAAATCCCCGTTCTACTTTTACCGAAATGTTCCGTGTAATTCGAACGCGTATAGAGTTTATTGTTCAACGTAAAACGAACATAATGATAATGACAACTTCCGCAGAGTCGGGAGATGGGAAAACCTATTTTTCTATTAATCTGGCATCTGTGTATTCAATGATAAGTAGAAAAACAATTTTGGTTGATGCTGATATTAGAAAACCAAGTGTCAATCAACGTTTCGAAATTGTACAAACTAATGGTGTTAGTAATTATTTAATCAATCAATGCACACTTGACGATGTGATAATACGTGATTTACCAGGTGTGAATTTTGACATTTTACCTGCTGGCACAATTCCGCCAAATCCTGGTGAATTGATACGTTCTGAGAAATTAATTCAAATGTTTGTTGAACTTCGCAAACGATATGATTTTATCATTGTAGATACAAGTCCAATAGGTATTGTTACGGATGCATATTCACTTGCAGATTTAGCTGATGCAAATATATTTATTGTTCGTAATGGCAAAACAAATAAAACATTCTTTAAAAAACTAAGTGCGCATTTGAAATTTGATAATATACCAAATATGTTCACAATTTTAAACGATATTGGAAGTAATGAAGGTAGCCAATATACAAAATACAACTCGTATGGTTATCGTTATTCTTATGGATATGGTTATACTTCCAAAAAGAAAAGACAGGAAAATAATGAGAAATATGCTAAGTATTACGAGGATGACAGTGAGTTGTAATAATTGTAAACATTTAAATTAAAATAAATAAAAAAATAAAAACAATTTATAGATTATATCAAAAAACAAATTATGAAGAAAAAAGTTGCTTTAATAACAGGGATTACCGGACAAGATGGTGCATATTTGGCAGAGCTTTTGTTGAAAAAAGGGTATATAGTACATGGTCTTAAACGTCGGTCATCACTTTTTAATACTGATAGAATTGATCATTTGTATCAAGACCCTCACGTTGATGATAGAAATCTGGTGTTGCATTATGGCGATATGACTGATTCTATGAATATTACCCGAATTATTCAGGAAACTCAACCGGATGAGATATACAATCTTGCTGCCATGAGTCATGTTAAAGTGAGTTTTGATACTCCCGAATATACTGCAAATGCTGATGGTATTGGAACATTGAGATTACTTGAAGCAGTTCGATTGTTGGGTATGGTAGAAAAAACAAGAATTTACCAAGCTTCAACTTCCGAATTGTATGGACTTGTGCAAGAAGTTCCACAAAAAGAAACCACACCATTTTATCCTCGTTCGCCTTACGCTGTGGCAAAAATGTATGCATATTGGATTACTGTAAATTACCGTGAAGCCTATAAAATGCATGCAAGTAACGGTATTTTATTTAATCACGAATCGCCATTAAGAGGTGAAACTTTTGTTACCAGAAAAATAACCCGAGCAGCTGCACGTATTGCTATGGGAATGCAAAATAAATTATTTTTGGGAAATCTGTCATCAAAACGTGACTGGGGACATGCAAAAGACTATGTTCGTGCTATGTATCTTATACTTCAACAAGATGAACCAAGTGACTATGTGATTGCAACAGGAATCACAACTGAAGTTCGTGAGTTTGTTCGTATGGCTTTTGCCGAAATTGGAATAGTTATTACTTTCAAAGGCGAAGGTATTGATGAGAAAGGTTATATCTCAGAAATCAACGAACACCAATTTATTGCTCAGATTGGCGCTGAATTTCTAGAAGCAATTCGTGCTATCGAAGGACCAATTGTAGAAGTTGATGCTAATTATTTCCGTCCAACTGAAGTCGATTTATTGATTGGTGATGCAACTAAATCGCGCACTAAACTTAATTGGATTCCTGAATACGATTTGAAAGCATTGGTAGAAGATATGATGCATTCTGACGTGAAGCTTATGAAAAAGGAAACCTATTTGAAAGAAGGTGGTTTCAGGGTTTTGAACTATTTTGAATAGAAGTATTCTATCGATTTTGACAAACATATAATTTGAGCCAAGGTAAAGCCTTGGCTCTTCAATAAGGAAAAAATATGAACAAAGATTCAAAAATATATATTGCCGGACATCTTGGAATGGTAGGCTCGGCAATAAAAAGAAACCTTGAAGCAAAGGGATTTACTAATTTTGTTACGCGATCGTTAGAGGACTTGGATTTACTAAATGAACGTGATGTTGCAAGTTTTTTTGCTAAAGAGAAACCCGAATACGTGGTGCTTGCAGCTGCTAAAGTTGGTGGAATTGTTGCCAATAATATTTATCGTGCTCAATTTATTTATGAAAATTTGATGATTCAGAATCACGTTATTCATCAAAGCTATTTGCACGGAGTAAAGAAACTTTTGTTTTTGGGCTCTTCTTGCATCTATCCTCGAGATGCTGAACAACCAATGAGTGAGGATGCTCTTTTAACTGGAATTTTAGAAACCACCAATGAACCCTATGCTATTGCAAAAATTGCAGGAATTAAAATGTGTGAGGCTTATCATTCACAATATGGTTGTAATTTTATCTCCATAATGCCTACCAATCTTTATGGACAAAACGACAATTATGATTTAGAGAAATCGCATGTTCTGCCGGCATTAATACGTAAAATGGTACTTGGTAAATGCCTGTTGAATAACGATATGACAGGTTTACGAGCCGATTTAAATAAACGACCAATTGAAGGAGTAGATGGTTCGTTTTCGGATGAAATAATAATGAATGTGCTCAATAAATATGGTATTTCAGCTTTCGATGGTGAAGTTTCTATCACACTTTGGGGAACCGGATCGCCAATGCGTGAGTTTTTACATGTTGATGATATGGCCGATTCTAGTGTGTTTTTATTACTAAATTATGATGCTCCCGACAGTACACCTTCACATGTTAATGCTGGATGTGGTGTCGACGTTACAATTAAAGAATTATCCGAAATGGTGAGGAAAACGGTAGGTTATAATGGTGAAATTATTTGGGATTCGGAAAAACCGGACGGAACGCCACGTAAATTACTCGATGTTTCTAAACTAAAAGGTTTAGGATGGAAACCTTCGATTACACTTGAAGAAGGAATTAAAAGAGTAGTTGCTAATTACTCAAATTAATTTTTAAAAATAAGGCTTCTTTTTAATGTATTTCTAATCCAATTGATTATTTGTTAATCAATTGGATTATTTTGTTTCGGAGAGTTATCGTTTGTTCCAGAAGGGTTGATTTGTTTTTCAGTAAAGTTCTAAATCGTAGTTTTGCTAAATTCCTTTTCGCTGTTCGGTACCATTCAATAGCCCATTTCCCAAGAAAGAATTGACCAATAAAAAATATTATTAACTCTGTCCATGAAGCACTTGTGAATGACATGACCAATATTGTTTGTAATAAATAGAAAATTGGGAATGTTATAATTCCAATTACAAATTGTATAGAACTAAAAAAACCTTCATATTCTACTTTCAATGCTTTTCGTATGTATACGGGAATGAAAAATGGAAAGATATTTACTAATAACCCAATTAGAAAAAAAGGAAAAGTGACAAGAAGAAATAATCCTTCAATTATAATTGATGAAATACTATAATTTGAACTTTCTAAAACCCAATTTTTCAAATTCAATTTTCTCAAATTGTTTTTTAAATCACTACAAAGTCCATCAAGTTCAAGGATTTTTTCGGGTTCGTTTTTCTCTAATAAAACTAATTTTCGTGCAATTTCTTGTCTTATTTCAAAAATGAGATATGCATCTTTTGGTAAATTCAATTCAGCTATTTGGTGACCACTTGCCACATTCATTGTTGTTTCGAAACAATTATAATAAGTATTTGTGTCCAGATTAATAGTTAAAGCCGAGAGATTCTCACGTAAGCAATCTCGGATTTTATTAGTTGCGATTACCGGATTTTCAGCATAATCAACCATGAAATCTGAAACGTCAATAGGTTTTCCAATGTTAATAATTATATGCTTTCCAAATTTCACAATATCACCAAAATCAATTCCAATAGGTACAATTTTTACTTTGGGAGTAGTACCGAATTTTTGCTGCGCTGAAAATGCAATTCGAAAAATACCTTTGGTAAAAACTCTCAATTTCCGTTGTTCACCTTGGTTGCCTTCTGGCATTATACCAATTGTTTTATTGTGATGCAATATGTCAACACAAAGCTCAAAGATTTCATTATTTTTACCCAAATTTTCAACACCATCTCGCATACGGAATGCAGGCATAATTTTTATAAACTTTAAAAATTTGGCTATCGTTTTATTGTTGAAAATATCAGCCCGTGCAAGAAAAGTAACCGGCATTTTATCCGGAGTAATAGTATGTACTGCTAGCGCATCCATCAATGCATTCAGGTGATTTGGAGCAAAAATTACAGGACAGTCAGTAGGAATATTTTCTTTACCTATCACTATATAGTCACTATAGAAGCTTTTGAAAGCGAATTTGACGTATTTTTTCAGTAAACTTAAACGGAAAGAAATTTCGTATTGATTGGACATAGATTATCAATTGTAAGTATGCAGTTAAAGCAAATTATAATTATTAATTGTTTGGTTGGTGTTTTGACCAATATGTGGAAAGACTAAGTCCGGAAATGATATGCCAGATACCCCACCAAGCAGTAATAAACAGCATACCACCTAATGCCATGTCGTGTGGGAATATCTTAGTGTTAAATAGCAAAACCAAACCTAAACCAGAGTTTTGAATTCCTGTTTCAATTGTTATAGTGCGTACATCTTGATTTGGAAGTTTAAATATTTTGCCAAGCGAAAAACCTGTAGCAAATGCTAAAAAATTGTGAATCAGTACAATGAAGAAAATATAGTAAATATATTTTAGAAACAGATCCACATTATTAGCAAATGCTAAAACCACCATTGCGATGAAAAATAAAATTGACAAATACTGAATTGGTTTTTTTAGTTTTTCAGTAATAACAGGAAAGAATTTTGCAAATAAAACTCCCAAAATCAAAGGTATACCCAAAAGTATGAATACAGTTTCAAACATCTGAGCATTATCAATTTCCAATGGTTGAAGGTATTGACCGGCTCTTGAGCTAATGAATTTCATATACAATCCACCCCAGAATGCAAAGTTTAGTGGTGTAGAAATAGTAGCAAGCATTGTAGTACTGGCAGTAAGTCCAATTGATAATTCGGTATTCCCTTTCGAATAGGAAGTCATGAAATTTGATATATTTCCACCCGGACAAGCAGCAACCAGAATCATACCCATTGCTACAGTTGGTGTAATAAGGCTACTTAAAGCCATAACCAGCACGAATGTCATCATGGGAAGTGCAATCACCTGTGAAAAAAGTCCAACTATAGCTGACTTTGGCTCCTTTATTAATGCTGCAAATTGTTTTGGTTTAAGTCCTAAAGCAACCCCAAACATTATAAAGCCCAGCACAATATTAATGGCATGCATTCCGGTTGCGTTGAAATTAATACGAATAGGATCTAGTTGTTGTAAAGCTTCATACATAATAAATTGTATTTTATTGATTTAACGTTATTAAATAAAAATAAGAATATTGACTTTTTAATAATGTCTTATGAATTTTGAAAGTACAAATATATAGAAAAATATTGTTGTAAATGCTTTTTTCGAAATTTCAACTCAAATATATTTCATTAAAGTACTTATTTCATTACCTTTGTGCTGATAAATCATGTAAATAAACTCGCAAAATACAGTTTGGTAAAGTCATGAAAAAAAGTATAATATTAATTTTAATAACAATAATCATTATGTCTGAATCTTGTGCTAAAAGTAAAGATAATTCTACAATTGTTTCTATTGAAACAAGTTATGGAACTATAAAAGTAAAACTATATCCCGAAACGACTAAACATCGTGACAATTTTTTAAAGCTAGTGAATGAGGGCTTTTATAATGGAGTGCTGTTTCATCGTGTCATTACTGATTTTATGATTCAGACTGGTGATCCAAATTCAAAAAATGCTAATGCTAACACTTCATTAGGCTCAGGCGATTTAGGTTACACAATACCTGCAGAGTTTATTTATCCGCAATATTATCACAAACGAGGTGCACTTTCTGCAGCACGTCAGGGCGACCAAACCAATCCACTCAAAGCTTCTTCTGGTTGCCAGTTTTATATTGTACAGGGACGTACTTTTTCGGATGCAGAGTTGAATAATATGGAAAAAAGCAATGAACAAAAATTGGAAGGAAAGCTTTTTCAGGAAATTGTAAATACAAAACAAGAAGAAATTAAAAAATACCGATTGGAAAAGAGTCAGCCAAAATTAGATGCATTACGCGATGCAATTTTAGTAGATGTACATAAGCAAATTCAAAATAACCCTACTTATAAATTTACTGAAAAACAACGAGTTGATTATAAAACTCTAGGAGGCACACCTCATTTAGATGGAGATTACACTGTTTTTGGTGAAGTGATAGAAGGACTAGAGATTGTAGAAAGAATTTCTAAAACCAAAACAGGTCGTAGTGATAGACCAGTAGAAGATATTAAAGTTCTGAAAGCAGAAGTAGTTAATTAGTAAATAGTTAGAAGTATGCTGGTGGGCTAAATTACTATCCCACCAGCTACTTTACTAAGATTATTGATGTTCGGGTCTTAACAGATCATTTACTGTCTTTACCGGATTGAAAGTCTCAATAGGAACTTCTACAAAAATCGTATTCCAGTCACTCATTGCACCATTCCAAAGTCCCGGCAATTCCAACGCTTTTAATTCCTTACCATTTTTTGATTTTAATGAAATAAAGCCCGTTTTTTTATCTACATGTTTCAATAAATCAAATTTTTCGCCAAGATAGTTTTTTACTCCACATACTAAATCTACCGGATTAAAATGAGTTGAATGCATCATTTTTTCTTTATCGGCAGGATTATTCATGTCAATTTGCAGACTCTCCAAAATCTGTGGTGACACAGTTCCATCAAAGTTTACAGTAAGGAATGGACCACCTCCCGGTTCTCCCACATTTTTTACCATGCCACAGACCCTTATTGGACGATTTAACTTGCCAATAAGATATTCTCTGAGTTCTGGTTGCGAAAGTGAATGCAAGTTTGAGTGGTGATTATTCAATCTGGATTCGCAAAATTGAGCAATAACAGAGAGTTTTGCAGTAGTTATTGATTCATTTTCCAATTCATGCAAATAAGAAAAACTTTGTTTTTGTAGATTCACAAGAACTCCAGCAATAATTTTTTTGTATGTAATTGTTGTCGGTTTTAAATTGTCAGGTACAACATTGTCAATGTTTTTGATAAAAATGATATCTCCATTTAGGTCATTCAGGTTTTCAATAAGTGCACCATGTCCGCCCGGACGGAATATTATTTCCCCATTTTCACGAAAAGGATCATTATTACTATCGGCAGCAATGGTATCTGTTGATGGTTTTTGTTCTGAAAAACTTACGTTGAACTTTACAGAATATTTATTTTCATATTCAGCAATTGTCTCATTCAAGTGTTTTTCAAACAATGATTTATGTTCTTTTGATACAGTAAAATGAATATTTACTTTGTCGGAAACTGATGCATACAAAGCTCCTTCAACCAAATGCTCCTGAGTTGGAGTACGTTTTTCGGAAGGATAGGAATGAAACTTGAGCAATCCTTTTGGAAGGGATCCATAGTTTAATCCTTTGATTGTTAGCAAATTCTCAACAATTATTTTAAAATTTTTATTTGCAATAAGAGTTGGAATTGTTTGTCCATTATTTTTCAAACAAACATCATTTAAATCATTGTAAAATGCAAAATTTTCAATTTCGTCAAAGAATTTGTTTTCAAATGCATTTGTAGATTCGTTTGACTCTTTTTCTAGAAATTCAAACAAATCTTTAAACATACGGCTGGCAGCACCCGAAGCCGGTACAAATTTAAGAATACTTACGTCAGTTTTTAGATAATTTTCCCATTCTGTTAAAAATAATGGTAAATCTTCAGTCGTTACTTGAACAATGCCCTTTCCGGGCTCTGCTGCACTACGTATTTCTAAATATGGAAAACCGGAAACAAAGTATTTTAGTTGTTCTTCAATTTGTTGAA
>JBMOHG010000010.1:0-21686 GCA_049317965.1 Paludibacter sp. | reverse complement strand
AAACACAAAACTCCGAAGCAGTAAACCAAATCTTCAATACTGCCTGTTCCGAACGCACAACACTTAATCAGTTGGTGGATTACCTAAAGGAATTTTTAAGCAAGTACGACCCTGAAATAGCCGATGTAGAAGTAATTCATGGCGAAAATAGAGTAGGTGATATACCACATTCGTTAGCAAGTATCGACAAAGCCCACAATCTATTGGGCTACGAACCGGCTTACAAGTTTAAAGAAGGATTAAAAGAGGCTGTGAAGTGGTATGTGGAGAATTTGAAGTGATACCTCACCCCCGACACTCTCCTTAAGACGAGAGGAGAAGTAAAAGATAAAGATATTTTTAAATGTTTAATGATATGATTTCCAATTTAATACAAGAGCTAAAAAACAATAAATCACAAGTAATCAAATTGATTATTGTAGTTTTTGTGGCCGTTTTTGTACTTTTTGTTGGTTGGAATAAAATTATTAAAACAGAAAGCTATCATACTTTTAATATGGTTTATAATGATTTTACTGTAAAAATTGTACAAGACATTGGTTCTGTTCTCGATAAAGATATTGAATATCAAGGAGCTACAAATACTCTAATCTCGGATAATCAATCTTCAAAATTGATAATGCCGGTCGAAGGTTTTAAGTATTTTTTTATTGGATTTATTTTTTTGGTATTGATACCAATTAAAGAATGGAAAACAATATTGTCTGTTGTAATTTTCGTTCTTTTATTTGTAGCCCTTCGGGCAGCACTTGCATCATATATATTGTTATTGTATAAAAATACAACACATAATATTATTGTTTTGTGGTTAGACCCAACAATATATATTCCATTATTAATTTTATTTTTAAATATCATAAAGAAAAATTTATTATTAAATTCAGTATATATTTTTTTTGATAATAGATTCTCTAAGATACTATATACTTCGCTCGAAGTTCTATTATTCTTATTGATTATAATACCCCCTATGCCTCGTGTTGTCTTTACTTACTTACATGCCGATATAATGCCATCAATAGTAAGTTTTATTTTATATTTTTCAAAAAATTTTCTGGGTTGGATGGGTAAAACTGCCGAAGTTTCAGGACGATTTATAACGCTGGAAAACAACTGGATAGATTTGGAATATCCCTGCATTGGTTTAGGAGTATTTACTTTGGTAGCAATTTTAATTTTTGCAATCAGGGGAGAAATGCTAAATAAAGTAATATATTTGTTTTTCTTTGCATTGGTTTATCTATTGCTTAATGCCCTACGACTTTCTGTTTTATTACTTTACATAAACAATACCTATGATCAAATAGGTCTAAATAAAATTGAACTACACAATAATGCAACTTATTTTATGTATTTAGTGGCTTTTGGTGGGTTTTTGGGGTATTGGTTTTTGGTTGAAAAAAATACCATCAGTAAAAAAAAGTGAATTTATTTTGAAAATCTTATGAAAATAACAATAGTTGCAGGTGCTCGTCCAAATTTTATGAAGATAGCGCCTATAATTGAATCAATTATAAAACATAAAAAGTTGACATACAGATTAGTACATACCGGTCAGCATTATGATAAGTCAATGAGTGATACTTTTTTTGAAGAATTAGATATTCCATATCCCGATGTAAATTTGTCATGTGGTGGAGGTTCACAAGCCGAACAGGCTGCATCCATTATGGTCGCATTTGAAAAGGACCTAATTAGCCACCCTACTGATTTAGTTTTAGTAGTTGGAGATGTTACATCAACAATGGCTTGTAGTATAGTAGCAAAGAAATTAAATACAAAAGTAGCACATGTTGAAGCAGGAATAAGATCTAATGATATGACAATGCCGGAAGAAATTAATAGAATTGTTACTGATAGTTTAGCTGATTACTTTTTTACAACTACACGCCTTGCAAGTCAAAATTTATATAATACAGGTGTCAATAAAAATATTGTTTATTTTGTTGGAAATGTGATGATTGACACCTTATTGAAAAATTATTCAAGGTTACGAAAACCATTGTTTTTTGATGAATATGGATTGGTTCCAAACGAATACATAATTTTAACATTGCATAGACCTGCTAATGTAGATGATAAAAATAAATTTGAAGTGTTACTTACTGAAATAACTAAAAACTCTAAGAATATACCAATAATTTTCCCTGTCCATCCGCGTACAGCAAAAATATTTTCAGAAATTAAATTTGAATGTAAAAATTTACATTTAGTTCAACCATTAGGATATTTAGAGTTTAATTATTTAGTTTTAAATGCAAAAGCAGTTATAACTGATTCCGGAGGAATAACAGAAGAAACCACAGTTATGGGAGTACCATGTTTAACCTTGCGAGATAATACTGAACGTCCCGAAACATGTGAAATTGGGACTAACGAATTAATTGGGACTAATCCAAAAGCAATAAAGCCAGCTTTAGAAAAACTGTTTGCAAATAAATGGAAAAAAGGTAATATACCTGACTTGTGGGATGGTAATTCTGCTGAAAGAATAGTGGCGATTATCACAGAAGTTTTCAACTAAACAAGTCATAACAATCAATTTTAAAAAGCAAAATATTTTAAATGACTTTATCAATAGATTTATTAT
This sequence comes from Paludibacter sp., assembly GCA_049317965.1. Taxonomy (GTDB): domain Bacteria; phylum Bacteroidota; class Bacteroidia; order Bacteroidales; family Paludibacteraceae; genus Paludibacter. Next base: position 19,096 of record JBMOHG010000010.1, on the reverse strand, counting down.
GAAACATTTATGTGAATTAGTAAAAAAGTAAATAATAATAATGATTAATTCAAAGAATAACACAAACAATACAATACAGGCCTTTTGGATATCAATAGGAAGTTTATTTGCTTTTGGATTTACTATTGTAAGTTTAATGATACTAAGTAGATATTTTCCAAAAGAAGACTATGGTACATACAAACAAGTTATTTATGTTTACAATACTTTACTTGTTGTTTTTACCCTTGGATTACTACAGGCATTTTCATATTTTCTGCCAAGAATTCCCTTAAATGAAGCCAAGAGTTTAATAAGTAAAATTACAAATTTATTTTTTCTTTTAGGATTCATTTTTTCCTTAATTTTATTTCTATTTTCAAAGCAAATAGCTGTAATCTTAAAAATTCCTGATTTAGATTTAGCAATCAGAATCTTTTCAGCTGTGCCAATATTTCTGTTGCCAACAATGGGTTTGGAGGGGATTTTAGCAACTTTCCGTCAAACAAAATTCATGGCAATTTACACTGTTTCAACTAAAATATTTATGTTATTCTGCGTAGCAATTCCGGTTATTATCTTCAATGGTGGCTATATTCAAGCTATAATTGGATTTGTGGTTGCTTCTTTCATATCATTTTTGTTAGCATTTTATTTAAAATTTTATCCAGTCAGAGAAGCCAAAAGAGAAAAATGTTCAATTACTTACAAAGAAATATTTATTTATTCGCTTCCACTTCTTTTTGCAAGCATTTGGGGAATAATAATAAGTTCGGCAGATCAGTTTTTTATTAGCAGATATTTTGGCTCTTAGGTATTTGCCGATTGTTCAAATGGGTCGTTGCAATTACCTTTTGTCGGAATGATTTTTACCAGAAGTGATACATGGCCCAAATCGCCTTGGCGATATACCCCATTCGCTTGCAAGTATTGACAAAGCCCGCAACTTATTGGGTTACGAACCGGCTTTTACTTTTAAGTCGGGATTGAAAGAGGCTGTGAAGTGGTATTGGGAGAATTTGAAGTAAAAAGAGGAAATGTTTTGTGGGTTTTAAAAAAAGTTGATTTATTGAAACAAATAAGATTAATAAAATTTAATCTTTTGAATAAAACTACTAAATTTTAGGAATTTTAATAGATTGTTTTTTTTTGTAGATTATTTTAAAAAAATACATATTGTAACAAAAGATACATTAAATGACAGACCAAAAGGGAGCATACCGACAAATAATGAAATCCACATCAATTTTTGGAGGTGTTCAGGTATTTCAAATTGTTGTAAATATAATAAGTTCAAAATTTATTGCTATATTCCTTGGACCTCTTGGTATGGGTATTGTGAGTTTGCTTACAACCACAATTGATTTTATTGGTTCGCTTACAAATTTTGGCTTGGGAACAAGTGCAATAAAGAATATTTCATCTGCCTATAGTACCGAAAATTCAAAAAGATTATCAACAATAGTGATTGTTTTTAGACGATTGGTATGGATTACAGGGCTTTTGGGTGCTTTAATTGCAGCTATTTTATCACCATTTTTGAGTAGGTTATCATTTGGAAATAGTAATTTTACTTATGCATTTTTAAGTATATCAATTATACTTCTGATTAGGCAAATTAGTGTAGGTCAGGGTGTTATTTTAAGAGGTACTCGGCAAATATCACACATGGCAAAATCTGGTTTAATTGGAAGCACAATTGGATTATTTACAACAATTCCATTATATTATTTTTTAGGTCAAAAAGGCATTGTCCCCGGAATTATTATTTCGGCATTAACTTCTTTGTTATTAAATTGGTATTATTCGCGAAAAATTAAAATTTTACCTGTTTATGTTTCAAAAGTTAGAACAATTGCAGAAGGTAAAGAGATGCTTACAATGGGATTTATGATTAGCTTGAGTGGTATGATTACTTTAGGCATATCCTATATAGTTCGTGCTTTTATTGGTCGTTATGGTGGTATTGAGCAGGTAGGATTATATAGTGCAGGTTTTGCAATAATTAATACCTATGTTGGATTAATTTTTACAGCAATGAGTATGGATTATTATCCAAGATTGTCAGCTGTAGCGGATAGTAATGAGAAATGTAAAACTGCTATCAATCAACAAATTGAGATTTCAATTCTCATACTTGCTCCAGTAATTATCATTTTTTTAGTTTTTATCAAATGGATTATCATTTTGCTTTATTCTACTATGTTTCTTGGAATTAGTAGCATGGTTTATTGGGCAGCATTAGGAATGTTTTTTAAAGCACTCAGTTGGCCAATTTCTTATATTTTATTAGCAAAGGCAGCAAGTAAAACTTTTTTCTGGAATGAATTAATAACCAATACTTATATGCTTGGATTAAACATAGCTGGTTATTATTACTTTGGACTTACAGGGCTTGGTATTTCTTTTTTGGTTACATATATAATTTATTCAATTCAAGTATTTATAATTGCAAATCGCAACTATAAATTTTCTTTTACTTCTGATTTAAAAAAGTTATTTATATTCCAATTTTTTCTTGCATTAACAAGTCTTGGGGTTGTTTTTATTTTTACTAATTTATATTCTTACTTTATCGGATTTTTTTTAATCATTTTATCTGGATATTATTCTTACAAAGAACTCGATAAAAGACTAAATATTCGCGATACAATTTCTACGTTATTAAAAAGATAATAGATATTATAATGTAAATATGGAAAATTCCTTGGTATCAATAGTTGTAATAACTTTCAATAGTTCTGAATATGTACTTGAAACGCTTGAAAGTGCTAAAAACCAAACGTATCAAAATATAGAATTAATTGTAAGTGATGACTGCTCTACCGACAATACGGTGTATATATGTAAAAAATGGCTTGAACAAAACAATTCAAGATTTATCAGAACAGAATTAGTGACTGTTGAAAAGAATACAGGAGTACCAGCGAATTGCAATAGAGGTTTAAAAGTTGCATTTGGCGATTGGATAAAACTTATTGCTGGAGATGATGCTTTATTTAATGATAGTATTGAAAATATGTCGAATATTGCGTTTAACCATCCAGAAATAGAAATTTTGTTGACTCAAGTTGAGGTTTATGAAAATAATTTTGAACAAGAATTTTCAAAAGGTATTTTATTATCAGATTGGCAAAGTATTTTTGCTTTAGATGAGAATACTGATTCAAAAATACAGATTGAATATCTCTTGGATGGAAAATATTTTCCAGCTCCAGGATTTTTTATTAAAAGGAATTTATTTACTGAAATTGCTGGATACGATGAGAGTAATAAATATATTGAAGATGTTCCTTTTTATTTAAAGCTATTATTCGTTAACAAAAAAATCTACTTTAGACCAATTGTAACGGTGAAGTATCGGAAACATAATAATAATATTACAGCATTTAATAATACAATTTTACCAATATATATGCAAGAGTATTGTTTAACTATAGTCAATGCATCTAAAAGATACGGTAAAATGAAATATATATTAAATTCACACTGGAATTTGTTTTTTGTTAGGTTAATACTTATTTTAGGAAACAAAGGCACACTTTGTAATCAAATAAATAAATTTAGGTTGCATTTTCAAACCAAACGTATTTTTAATTTTATCGAGCTTTACATTTCAAATTGATATATTTATGAAAATATTAGTTTTGTATCAATTCAACAATCACAACCAAACAGTTGATTTATTGTGTACTCATCTTTATTCAAAGGGTGTTTTATGTGATTCCTTTAATATTACAAGCTTTAGATTTTTTAGCAAAAGTAAATCAGATTACCCGTTATTAATTAAAATACTTAATCCTTTGATGTTTATTCCAAAATTACGAGGGTTACTAATTTCATTATTTAGAAATAAAATAATTATAAAATTATCGAAGAACTATACTATTATTGATATAAATTTTTTTAGCGAAATCTATGATACTTTAATACCAGTTTTCAAAGAAGAAAATAAAATTGTTAAAACTACAATATGGGGTTCCGATTTTTATAGAGTTGATGCTCATAGAGTTGAGGTTCAGCGAAAACTATACAAAAATGTTGATTGTATTCAAGTTGCAAGTCAACGAATGCTGGAAGATTTTTCGAAGAAATATCCTGAACAAAAATCAAAAATTACATTAGCACATTTTGGAAATAATATGTTTGATTCAATTGAGAATCAATTATTAAAGAATGACTCATTTGAATGTAAGAAAGGTTTTGGGTTACCAACTGATAAAATAATTATTGTATGTGCTACGAATGGTAGTGAGGGTCAGCAACATGAATTTATGTTAGAAAGTATTAAAAATTTGAGTACTGAAATTAAAAATGAACTATTCATAATCTTACCAATGGCTTATGGCGGTGGTTTGGAATATCAAAATAAGATTAAAAATTCGATAACGCAATTAAATATACCTTACAAAATCCTTTTTTCAAAGTTGTCTGTGAGAGATTTAAGTAAACTCAGGATTATAACTGATATAATTATTACAATTCAAAAATCAGATGCCTTTTCGGCAGCCATTCAAGAGCATTTATTTGCAGGCAGTTTTTTGATAGCTGGTGATTGGCTACCGTACGATATTTTTCAAGAGAGGGGTATTTTTTACACAAAAACAAATTTGAAAAATCTGACTTTTTCAATTTCGGAAGCTTACTTCAAAATGGAATCAATAAAAATTGCTTGCAAGGAAAATAAGCTACTAATTAACAATTTATCATCATGGAAAAATTCAGTTAATGATTGGATTGAAATATATAATCAACTTTCAAAAAAACAATAAATTTCGACATTTTGAAATCGTATCAATATGCATAAATCTAATGTATTAAAATCTCAGTTTTTATTTGCATTGCTTTTTCCATTTTGGTCAATGATTGCAAGTATCAGATTTTTCAAATCTCCTTCGGCGAGGAATTTGTTTTGGTACGGATGTGCATTTATGGGTTTTGTGTTTATTTTTAATCCAGTATTTGACACCGGAGCAGATAGTACACGAATTGCTCGTGCATTGATTGAAATGCACTCACCAGATACAACAATTAAAGATGTTTTTTCAGATTTGTTTGTTGAAGACGGTAATGTAGATGTATATCAATTGCTTGTAACATTTATAGTTTCAATTTTCACATCAAATGCACATTATTTGTTTTTAACAATGGCCATAATTTTCGGGTTTTTCTATTCTCGAAATGTATGGCGAATTTTAAATGTTTTAAAACTCTCTACAAATCAAACTTATGTTTGGATTTTTATCGCGATGCTTTTTTTAGTCAACCCAATTTGGAATATTAACGGCGGACGAATGTATGTTGCTTTACATGTATTTATTTATGGTATATTTGGGTACTTTTTCGAGAAAAAACCTACTTACCTAATTTGGTCTTTTATTTCAATTTTTATTCATTTCTCATTAGTTTTGCCTTTGTCATTATTTATAGTTCTACAATTTTTACCTCAGAAAAATATTCAGACTTATTTTTTTCTTTATTTTATCTCATTATTTGTTAATGATATTGATATGGAGGGTTTAAAAACAATGATAATAGATTATTTGCCCAAATTCTTAATTTACAAAGCTGATGCATACTTAAATGAAGAGTTGGCAATATCTATATCTGAAGGCGTTAAGGAATGGTCAACCTATTTGTTTTTTTCCAAATATATGAATATGGTTTTTAAATACATTGTATTATTTGTTTTTTGGAAAAATATAAAAAAAGTTGAAGTGAACATTATCTTTAGAAATTTAATGATAACCTTTCTTTTTCTTGGTTTTTTTATAAATATTTTATCATCAATACCATCAATGGGTAGATTTATTTCACTCTCCGATTTTTTTATGTATTCGCTTTTATTATTAATAATAAGCAATGTAAATCTACCAAAATTATCGACTAATCTATTAAAATACAGTTCAATATTGTTGATACTTCCAATTTTTCATCTGCTTCGAATAGGTACTATTTATTATGGACATAGCTTGTTTTGGAGCAATTTTGTAGGTGCTTTGTTTATAGAAGATCGAAATCCAATTATACAATATGTTAAATCAATTTTCTGATATATGAAAAAAGTATTAATTATCTCGAAGGCTTTTTATCCTGAAATTTCACCAAGATCTTTCAGAACAACTCAATTGGCAAATGAATTAGTTCGGCAGGGTTGTGATGTTACAGTTTTGTTGCCAAATTTAAATGAAGATTATTATTTAAAATACACCAAAGAACATAAAATTAAATTTTTAAATATAGGAAATACAAGCTTTGATAAATTTACAAATCAATCATTAATTGCCCGAATCATAAGACGTATTCTGCAATTAACAACCGAATTCCCAACTGTGGAATTGAGCTTTTTGCTAAAAAAATTATTAAAAAGAATGTCGGATTATGACTTGTTAATTTCAATTGCAGTTCCACATCCAATTCATTGGGGTGTAGCTTTGGCTATGATAAAGAATAATGTGCTTACAAAAAAATGGGTGGCTGACTGCGGTGATCCATTTATGGGTTGTAAAACAGATGTCTATAAAAAATTTTTTTATTTTAAATATATTGAAAAATTCTGGTGTCAAAAATGTGACTATATTACTGTGCCTGTTGAAGTTATGATAGATGATTTTTATCCTGAGTTTAAAGCCAAAATTAAAATTATACCACAAGGATTTGATTTTGATGAGGTTAAAATTAATTCTTTCAAAAAACAAAACAATCAAATAAAAATGATTTATGCTGGAAGTTTAGTCCCTCATTTCAGAAATCCAATTCCACTACTTGATTATTTAATTAAATTAGATATTGATTTTAAATTTATCTTTTACAATGATTCTAATATAGTTGAAAATCATCCGCTATATAAAACAGGAAAACTTGAAGTGAGAAATTACATTTCTCGAATTGAATTAATTAAAGAGATGAGTCAAGTTGATTTTTTAGTGAACTTTGAAAATTTGATATTTGATGATAAAAATAGTAATTCAAGCAAAGTAAATTATAGTTCGCCAAGTAAGTTAATAGATTATTCAATTTCTAAAAGACCAGTATTGTCTATTGGTAGTAAACTCGACGAGAAAGTAATTTTACAATTCTTAAAAGGTGATTATACAAATAAAATGCAATTGCCGGATGTTGAAAATTATAATATTAAAAATGTAGCACAAATGTTTTTGACACTTTAATAAAGTATTTAGGTATGTTAGGTTTGACGAACTTAAAAACAATAATAAAGAATCTTCCGGGCTACCACACTAACCGAAAAATTGTGGTTATAGAGTCGGACGATTGGGGAAGCATTCGAATGCCATCTAAACAGGTTTACAATCAATTGATTAATAGTGGTGTGCCAGTAAATAATTTGGCATTTACACGCTTTGATTCTCTTGCAAGTGAGTCTGATTTGGAGGCGTTATTTGAAGTGTTGCTGTCGGTAAGAGATAAAAATGGAAATCCTGCAAAAATCACAGCAAATACAATAGTTGCAAATCCTGATTTTGAAAAAATAAAGGAAAGTAATTTTACCAAGTATTATTACGAACCGTTCACAGTTACCTTAAATCGTTATCCAGAACATCGAAATTCGTTTGAGTTATGGAAAAATGGCATAGCTTTAAACGTTTTCCGCCCACAATTTCACGGTAGGGAGCATTTGAATGTAAATAGGTGGATGAAAGCTTTGTGCGGAAATACTGGAAAAGCACGGCAATGTTTTGAATTTGGTATGTACGATTTAAGTATAGATCCCATGATAACAGAAGATTCCTATATGGATGCTTTAAACTATGAACATGATTCAGAACTTAGTTTTCAGCATAACGCCATTGTAGAAGGACTGGAGTTATTCAAAAAAATATTTGGTTATCATTCGTCTACATTTATTGCACCTTGTTATATATGGGATAATGAATTGAATAAAACATTGGCAGAGCATAAAGTAAGTGCATTACAAGGTGGTTTTTTTCAGCTACAACCAACTAATGAGAACGTCAATAAATTTAAGAAAAGTTTTCATTACACAGGTCAAAAAAATAAGTTAAATCAGAAATATCTTGTTCGTAATGTTGCTTTTGAGCCATCAATCAGTAATAATGATGCAATTGTTGAAGCTGTATTGAATAAAATGGATTTACTATTTAAAATTCAAAGACCAGTAATAATCAGTTCGCACAGGTTAAATTATATTGGTTTTATTGACTTGAAAAATAGAGAAAAAAATTTGAAATTATTGACAGAATTGTTATCAGCTATATTAATTCGATGGCCAGATGTAGAATTTATGAGCTCAGATGAATTAAGTAAACTAATTTAATTATTATGAAGAACTTTGTTGATATAATAACCTGTTTTGAATCGAAAAGCGAACGTACTATCGAACGTTTATCAGAGCTGTACAACGACAATATATTTATGCAGAATTCAATTTCGAGTTTGCTTTTGAGGCATCTGAAACCTGAAGCTTTTGAAAATAAAAAAGTTTTACTCAAGCCCAATTGGGTGAAACATTCAGTTTTTGAATTTGATGAGATTTGTTTGAGAACGAATGATAATTTTTTATTGGCTTTGCTTGAGGTTATATTGAAATTCAAGCCTGCCTCTGTTTTAATTGGTGATGCACCTATACAAGGTTGTAAATGGCACGAAGTAGCAACAGCTAATTTCATTTCACAAGTGGAGCGTTTATCAATTCAATATAAGGTATCAATCAAGATAAAAGATTTTCGGAGGGTAATATTTAATCCGATACAAAATAGTCCTATAAAAGATAGAAGTCCGCTATCGGATTATGTAATTTTTGATCTTGGGAAAGATAGTTATCTAGAACCAATTACCAGCTCAAAAAAGAATTTGTTTCGAGTAGCTGACTATAATCCGGATAGGTTAGCAGAATCGCATCGTCAGGGAGTTCACAAGTATTGCATAACCAAGGAATTGTTCGAGGCAGATATCGTAATCTCCGTACCGAAAGTTAAAACGCATCAAAAAGCAGGCATAACAGCAGCTTTAAAAAATTTGGTAGGTGTAAATGGAGATAAAGATTACCTGCCTCATCATCGTGTTGGGGGAGTGGATCAAGGTGGCGATTGCTATCCGGGCAAAAACAGATTCCGTTTTTGGTCAGAGTTGGCTGTCGATTTTGCAAACAGACATCAAGGAACAAAGTTATATTGGGTAGGTCGTAAAGTTTCAAGTGCTTTATGGTATCTTTCTTTTCCGAAGAAAAATCAGAATTTAGGTGCAGCATGGTTTGGTAACGATACTACTTGGAGAATGGTTTTAGATTTGAATAAAGTAGCAATCTTTGGTATGGCAGATGGAACAATTTCTAAAAATCCTCAAAGACAGCTTTTTAGTTTTTGTGATGGTATAATAGGTGGGCAGGGCGATGGACCATTAAAACCAGAACCCATGCCACTCGGTATTATTTCGTTTACAAATCATTCGGGTGTAAATGACCTTGCAATGGCCACTTTAATGGGTTTTGATATTCAAAAAGTAGCTATGTTAAATGAAATTGCAAGAAGCACTAAAAATGAAAACGTAGCAGTTTTTATTAATTCTGAGTTGACAGATTTAAAAAAACTAGACCAATTTTCATTTAGTGCAAAAGTACCACCTGGTTGGGAAAATTATAAAAATTATTAGTGATAAAATATATCCTAAGCTATTTGCAAAAGTGTTTATAAAATGATGAAAACAAGAGACTTAATGCGGATGTTGCTCAATTTCAACGGTTGGCATACAAAAAAAAAATATGTTGTTATAGCTTCAGACGATTGGGGTGGTATAAGAAACGCGTCTATACAAACACGCCAAAATTTAATCAAACTAGGATTAAATATGGAGGATAATAGGTTTGATAAATACGATATTCTTGAGAGTAACAAAGATATGGATGAGCTCTTTAATGTGCTGTTGAAGTATAAAGATTATAAAGGCAATCATCCTGTTTTTTCGGCTATTACAAATGTTGCAAATCCCGATTTTGACAAAATAAAAGCAAGTGTTTATTCTACTTATTATTATGAAACAATGGATGTTACCCTTGCTGCCAATGAAAACAGCAATAAAGTGATGGATTATTATAGAAAGGGTATTGAATTAAATATTTTTCGCCCGGAATTACATGGAAGAGAGCACGTTCAGGTAAATTGGTTGATGCAAGACATTCAAAATAGGAATTCATTAATATTTAAAGCATTCGAGAATAAATACTGGTATTTGAGTCAGAAATATATTGAAAATCAAAAACGAAGATGGTACGGAGCCGCTTTTGATGTCGCAAATTTCGATGATATAATTTTACAAGAACAAATTATTGCTGATTCAACCCAATTGTTTTCAGCACTTTTTGGATACAATTCAATTTATTTTACACCACCATCGGGCATTTATAGTGAAAAAATTGAAAAAAAAATGTTAACTTGCGGCATAAAACTGGTTGATGTTCCTATTAAACAAAAAATGCCTTTAGGAAATGATAGATACAAATTAAAAATTCATTACACCGGACAGCAATCGAGCTCAGGTTTACACTATTTAATTAGGAATGCTTTATTTGAACCAAATTTGTATGGTTGTAATGAGGCCGCTGATGTTTGTCTGTCGGCTATGGAAACTAATTTAAAACTAAATTTACCTATAATAATTAGCAATCATCGTACGTCGTTTGTAGGTGGTATTGATGTAAAAAACAGAGAAATGGGATTAAAATCATTCGATTTATTGCTAAAAAAAATGTTAGTTAAATGGCCTGATATTGAATTTGTTAGTCCGTCGACCCTATATACTAATTTTGTAAAATAGAATATTATGAAAATTGCTATTCATGAATCACGTTTGGGATTCAGTAGGGATTGGATTTCTTACTGCGAGCGAAATAAGATTGACTATAAAATTGTTAATTGTTACGATTCGAATATTGTAGCCGAACTAGCAGATTGTGATTTGCTAATGTTTCATCACCATCATGCTGGACCCAGAGATGTTTTATTCGCTAAGCAATTATTGTTTTCACTCCAACAGTCAGGAAAAAATGTTTTTCCCGATTTCAACACCTGTTGGCATTTTGATGATAAGTTGGGACAAAAGTATTTATTAGAAGCAATTCAAGCTCCTATGGCTCCTACATGGGCATTTTACGAAAAATCGGTGGCATTAGATTGGGCACAAAAAGCGTCTTTTCCAAAAGTATTTAAGTTAAGAGGTGGTGCCGGCTCATCAAATGTAAAATTAATAAATAACTCGAATGAAGCTTATAAAATCATAAATAAGGCATTTGGCAGAGGTTTTAGCTCCTACAATAAATGGGATGATTTAAAAGAACATGTGCGTAAATCGAAGGGTGATAAAAAATCAGTATTAGGCATTCTGGGAAGTTTTAAAAGACTTTTTACAGCTACAAGATTCTCACAAATTGTGGGGCGACAAAAAGGATATGTTTTATTTCAGGAATTTATAGCGGATAATTCCTTCGATATTAGAGTTGTTGTAATTGCAGATAAGGCTTTTGCTATAAAAAGATTAGTGCGAAAGGATGATTTTAGAGCTTCGGGAAGTGGACATATTTTATATGCAAAAGAGGAGATTGATGAGCGATGTGTGAAGATTGCTTTTGAAACTACAGAAAAGTTACAAGGGCAGTGTGTCGCTTACGACTTTGTGTTTACGGCCGAAAATAATCCGTTAATTGTTGAAATAAATTATGGTTTTGCCCACGAAGCCTATTTCCCATGTCTCGGTTATTGGGATAAGGAAATGAATTGGAAAGAGGCTACATTTAATGCTGCAGATATAATAATTGAATCGTTGTTAAGGCCTTTAAAATCAAATATATAACGTGTCTTTGTTAACATGTATTTTCTACAATGAAAAAAAATATCAGATGTATTAAGGTAATGTTAAGTTTTTTGTTTTTTGGAGGGTTATATCCAATTTACAAAATATTGTTTGGTACCACTCATGTGTTATCAATAAAAGAATCATTATTAAAAGTTATTAATGAGGAACTTTCAGTTAGTCGGTTTGGCGATGGCGAATACAGATTAATTAGTAACAAAGGTCTTGTTTTGCAGAAAAGCAATATTGAATTGAGCGAACGGCTTAAAGAGGTTTTTTCAAACAAAAGCGAAAAGCTTATGATATGTATCGTAGATCATACAAACTTTTATGAAAAAAAGTTTGAGATTAAGGTTCACCACATACGTTGTTATGTACAGATGTATAAAAGTTATAAGCATTTACTCATGAAAAACTACAAGTATGGAGATGCTAATATTACACGGTTTTACATGGATATGAAGAATAAAGCTGAGGCAAAAATTTTGTTTGAACTTTGGAAAAAAGTGTGGGATAATAAGGAAGTTGTAATTTTTGAGGGCGAAAAAACAAGATTTGGACTTGGTAATGATTTATTGGACAATACAAAATCCGTTGAAAGGGTATTATGTCCTTCTAATAATGCATATAACTATTACAATCAAATAATTGAGCAAGTACGGCAACTTTCGAAAAACAAATTATTCTTATTTTCATTGGGTGCTACAGCGACTTTAGCTGCTAGCGATTTATGTAAAGAAGGATATAGAGTGATAGATATTGGTCATTTAGATATTGAATACGAGTGGTTTCTATCTAACGCATCTAAAAGAACAACAATTGAGAATAAGCAATTTACTGAAGTGATAAATCCCACTCCAGTAAGTGACCCTACTGACGAAATGTATTATTCACAAATAATAGCCAGAATTGGAGTTTAATATGCCGAATCGAAAATCAATAATTTTTATTTTACCTTCTTTGGGTATTGGTGGTATGCAACGCGTTACATCGTTGTTGGCAAACGAATTGGTGTCGAAAAATGTGGATGTTACAATTTTTACTCTTTCAAGTTCGGTTACCCAATTTTTTGAACTCGATAGTAGAGTTAAAGTTATGAGACCAGTAAAACAAATAAAAACTATATTTTTTTTTATTCGATATTTCCATTATATAACCAACATTAAGCATTTTGTAGAAGAATCTAAGGCAAAAAAAATACTTGTTTTTGGTAAAATTCAATCAGCTTTGGCGTTGATAGCTTTACAAAACCGAAAGCAAGATGTTTTTATTTCGGATAGAGCAAGTCCTTTACAAAAAGATAGTTTACATATTTTGATTTTTACTTGGCTTGTATTTAGTTTTTTAAAACCCAAAGGGATTATTGCTCAAACAGGGGTTTCTGCTGACTTTCAGAGAAAAGTTTTTGGTGAAAATTGTAAAATTGAGGTAATTCCTAATCCTGTAAAAGAAATTGTTAAGTATGATTATAATAGAGAGAATATAGTGTTGGCAGTGGGGCGGTTAGGTGATTATTTAAAAGGTTTTGATCGATTAATTGAAGCATGGGTGCATGTAGAAGCGCCTAATTGGAAGTTGATTATTGCTGGTGGAAATGAAAAAGACGATCCTGCTTTGATTCAAAGAATCAAAAGACTTGAACTTGCTGATAGTATTCAACTCTTAGATAAAATTGAGGATATTGATAAAATGTATGCCAAATCTTCTATTTTTGTTATGACATCGCGTAGTGAAGGATTTCCAAATGCATTGGCAGAAGCATTGTGTGCTGGCTTGGCGTGTATTTGTTTCGATTTTGTTGCAGGGCCAAGAGATATGATTACAAATAATGTGAATGGAGTTATTGTTGAAGATAATAATATAATTTTACTAGGTAGAGAAATTACAAAACTAATAAACAATCCTGATAAAAGAGTAGAACTTGGTGCCAATGCTTTACTGTTAAGGAATAATTTGAATTTAAAATCAATTGCTACAAAATATTTAAATTTCATGCATGAATAAGCCCAATACTCCATTAGTTTGTGTACTTATGCCTGTTTACAATGGGCAGTCAACTATAAAATTAGCATTGGATTCATTGTTGATTCAGTCGTATCAAAACTGGTCTTGTGTAATTGTAAATGATGGATCAACAGATAATACTCCAGCGATATTAGAAAGTTATAGTAAGCAGGATAAACGTTTTGTAATTATTAATCTTAAAGAAAATAAAGGAAGGGGAAATGCCCGACAGGTTGCATTGGAAAATGCAGCCGGTGATTTTTTGACATATCTGGATGCCGATGATTTTTTTCATCCCGATAAAATTAAAAATCAACTTCAGATAATGATTGATTTTCCGGATATTCATTTGGTTTCTTGTGCATTGGGCTCCTTTGATTCTGGATATGCGCTTAAAGTTGTACGTGGTTTTAAATTTCAGGGAAGCTTTCATTTTGTATTTAAAGATAAGCCTAAATTTATACCCGTTACTTCCATGCTTCGCCTCAAAGAGGCACAAGAAGTAAAGTACAATAGCAATTTGGATGGCCCTGAAGATACTGATTATTTAACAAGATATATTTCTGATAGAAACTACTATATTTTAAATGATTTGCTTTATTATTATCGTGAATTTGAATCTTTGAGCTATTCAAAAATGATAAATTATACTTTAAATAACTTAAAGCGAGCTTACTATTTGTTCAGTTTGAGCAAAATGTATTCTATAAAATTCTTTCTGAACGAGTCTGTACGACTTTTGGCTTACATTTTTTTATATCCAGTTTTTGGTAGTAATTTTATTGTTCAGAAAAGAGGTCAATTACCATTGGATTCACAATTAACTGAGTTTGATAATACGAAAAAGGCATTATTCTCAAAATAAATATCATTCAGCAATATGCATAATAATCAGGATAATAAGACCAAGCTTGTGATTGGAATTACAGCCTACCAAAGTATAGCTCTAATTCCGGGTCAGTTGAAGTTTCTTTCTTCGTATTATGATGTGTATCTTTTAGCGCCAAATCACGAATCTGTAGTGTCATTTTGTTTGGCAGAAAATGCAACTCATATTCCAATAAAAATAGAGCGGAATCCAAGTCCATTTAAAGATTTGGTAACATTTTTCAGACTTGTAAAAATTTTCAATAAGCTGAAACCAGATATAGTAAACCTCGGTACTTTAAAAATTAGTTTTCTGGGAATTATAGCTGCATGGTTTATAGGTATTAAAAATAGGGTATATACTTGTAGAGGTTTCAGGTTTCAAGATCAAAAGGGTTTAAGTAGAATGTATCTTGTTATTTTTGAACGAATTATTTCAATGTTGGCTACGCAGATTATTTGTATAAGTAATTCAATTGCAGAATTAGGTAAAAGCAAAAAAATATTTAATCCCAATAAAGTAAATGTTTTTTCGAAAGGAAGTAGCAATGGTATAAACTTAGATGTTTTTTGTACAGAGAATATTGATGAAAGTATAGTCGAAAAGTTTAATACTGATTATCAATTAAAATCAAAATTTGTTTATGGTTTTGTGGGACGAATGGTTGATGCTAAAGGTATTGTAGAATTATATCATAGTTTTGATAAAATATACAGCGAAAATAATGGTGTAAGATTAATGATGGTGGGATCTTTTTACGAAAATGAGATAAATGACAAAAATTTGGTTTTATCATACAACACGCATCCTGGAATAATTATGTGTGGTAAGCAACCTCTGAATTTAGTTCCAACTTACATGAGTATGTTCAATTTGTTGGTGTTACCAACTTGGAGAGAAGGATTCGGTAATGTGTTGATTCAAGCAGCTGCAATGGGTATTCCTGTTTTGTCGAATAACATTACAGGCTGCAAAGATGCCGTGAATGATGGGTTTAACGGGAAATTAATAGCACCAAGAGACGAGACCGAACTTGTTTTTTGGATGCGAGAGTTGTATCAAAATAATACTTTAAGATTAATGTATGCCCAAAATGGAAAAACATGGGCACAATTTTTTGATTCAAAGATAATTTGGAAAAATATGTTGGACTTTTACTCAAAATGCCATTTATGAGAATGTATGTAAAATTTGTTAAGCCGCTGATTGATTTTGTTATAGCCTTGGTCGCTATTGTTTTTTTAACACCAGTTTTCTTACTTGTGGCGACAGCTATAAAACTTGATTCTCCCGGACCTGTATTTTTTTTACAACAAAGGTTGGGTAAAAATGGTCGTGTTTTTAAAATAGTAAAGTTCCGTTCGATGCGTACTGATATTGTAAGCTATAAATATGGCGATGTGCTGACCGAAAATAATCCTCAAATAACAAAAATTGGTAAGTTTATTCGAAAGACGAGTATTGATGAATTACCTCAACTGTTTAATATAATTAAAGGTGAAATGTGTTTTATCGGACCTAGACCACCTTTAACTACTTATCCTAATGCGTTTAATGAATACAATGAGTATGAAATAAAAAGGTTTGAAGTGCGCCCGGGAATTAGTGGTTTAGCTGCGATTAAACAACGACAAATACATAACTGGAATTTAAATATTCCGCTCGATGTTGAATATGTCGAAAAGATTTCTTTCAAATTAGACTTAAATTTATTTATATCGAGTGTATTGGTTTTTTTTAAAACAGATAATATTTATTCAAAATAATCTATGAAATGTCCAGCTTGCAATCACGAGACTGTTGTATTCACAACAGCTGTTAACTATTATTCGAAAAAATTAAACACTTGTAATTTAATGTATTGCAAAAACTGTGTTTGTTTTTTTAAAGATAATTTTGAAAATAATTTAGAAGTTGATTTTAAGAATTTAGGAGTAAAATCGTATAATAATCCGGAGAATTTTTCAGCCGGATATTCTAAAAGAAGTAATTTTCTAAAATACTTACACGATTATGCTGTTAAAAATATAAATCAAAATTTCAAAATAAATTCTTGGTTAGATTATGGGTGTGGCATGGGATATTTGCTGTTTCATTTAAAAGATATTTATAAAGAAGTTATTGGTGTAGAAATTGCAGAAGATGGACGTGAGATGTGTAAAAGCAATAATATACAAGCATTTCAAACAATTTCTGATATACCTATTGATAAAAAGTTTGATGTAATAAGTTCGATTGATTCATTTTACTATTCCTTAGAACCTGTTGCTTTGATTGATTCTTTTAAAAATGTTTTGAATAATGGTGGTTATGTGGTAGTACGAGTAAGTTTAAGAACATGGTTGATTCGGTTAAATAAGTTGTTTAATAGAGTGCCGGATGACAGTTTGAGAGATCATTTCATTAATTATAGTTACAATTCTATTGTCAAGCTATTTAGCGATAATGGTTTCGTAAAAGTAAAACATACATTTAAAGAAAGTGGCAAATCGTACTATAAACCTTCCATTTTAATTATTAATTATTTTATTAGATTGGTTTATTTTATATCATTTGGTTTTTTGAACTTTCACACTGGTGTAACAATAGTTTTCAGAAGAAAATAGGATAAATAATAGTAATACAGTAGATTAAATAAAGATACATTATGGAAATTGGAAGCTTTATTGAATTAGACCTCAAGAAAACAGGCGAATACTTTAAATCGAATCAAATTGCTCGCCTTAACTCTGGGAGAGCTGGAATTTTCTATTCGCTTCAATTACTTGGTGTTAGCAAAATTTATATCCCATATTATCAATGTCCTTCTGTATTTTCATTTTTAGAAAAAAAAGGTATTGAGATAGCTAGGTATTATTTAGATAGTAAATTAATGCCTCAGATTGATTCGAACGAAAAGGATACAGCTGTGTTAATTGTGAACTATTTCGGATTGTTTGATTCTGAAAAACTGATTGAAATTGCAGCAAAATTCATAAATGCCATAATCGACAACTCTCAAGCTTTTTATACAAAACCAATTGAAAATCTTTTAAATATATATTCTCCACGCAAGTTTTTTGGTGTGCCAGATGGCTGTTATGTGATTGGAAATGAGGCAAAAAAAAATGAACAACGGTTTGAAAAAGATTTTTCATCAGCAACTTCTGGATTTTTGTTAAAACGTATTGAAATGGGTTGCAATGCTGTCTATAGTGACCGGCAAGCTAACGAAGAACGTATCGAACAATCGGATGTTATGCAAATGTCTCAGCTAACTCAATATTTATTATTAAGCATTGATTATGAAATAATTAAGAAAAAAAGGCTGGCGAATTTTAGATTTGCTCACAAGCTTTTTAAAAAGTTTAATATGTTTAATATTGAGGGTTTGGTTGGAAGTGAAGCTACGCCTATGGTATATCCACTTTTAATTGAACAGGAAGATATTGTAAGCATTTTGAAGGATAATAATATTTATACTGGTAGATGGTGGGCGCATGTTTTGCAAAGTGTTGATAGCAAGAGAATCGAACACAATCTTTCAAAATACATGATTCCAATTCCAATTGATCAAAGATATGGAGAAAAGGAATTAAATTTAATATATTCAATTATTGCCAAAAATATAAAATGAACATTATCGCCATCCATCAACCCAATTATATCCCTTGGCTTGGTTATTTTTATAAAATATATCAGGCAGATACCTTTGTGTTTTTAGATACAGTGCAATACTCAAACAAAGGAATGCACGATTTTCATTATATTAAAAATCCACAAGGACGATTTAGATTAAAAACTCCTGTTAAAGTTGCTTTTGGAGATAGCATATCTGCTGTACAGTTAAATAATTCATTAAATTGGCGTGAAAGTCACTTAAAACAAATTGAAGTGAATTATAAGAAAGCGCCTTTTTTTAAAGATGTATTTTCAGATTTGAGCGAATTATTTAAAGTAAATGATATATTAATGGCCGATTTTAATAGCAGAATAATTGAATTTATCGCTCGTAAATTCGGAATTAATACTAAATTTGTAAAGTCATCAGAACTTAACGTTGATACATTGGATAAAAGCGAACGAATTTATGGCATTTGCAACGCACTAAATGGAAAAGTATATTATTCCGGTACAGGTGCATCAGTTTATCAAAACGAGGAAGATTTTCAGGCACGTGGAATCGAATTGAAATATTCAAACTATCAGCCATTCGAATATCCTCAGTTTTGGGGCAATTTCGAATCCAATATTTCCATTATCGACTATTTAATGCATTGTGGTTACAATTGGGAGAGGGTAGTTGAAAATCAAAAATAATCATTAGACTAAATATTATGAACAAAAACATACTCATTCTTGCTCCACACCCCGATGACGAAGTTTTAGGTTGTGGAGCAACTATAAAAAAACTTTCCGAAGAAGGCAATACCGTTTTTGTTT
>JBMOHG010000009.1:0-22422 GCA_049317965.1 Paludibacter sp. | reverse complement strand
TTTTATAAAATCACTTTCCCTACACGGTTTCCAATTTTTACTAAAACCATACCTTTTGCAGATATTGCGATTTTATTTAAACCCTCAGAAGTAGACTTTTGCAATAATTTTTGTCCAATTGCATTATAAATTTCAACATGGTCGCCTTCATTTGCCATTACAATTATATTTCCATTTTGAGAACTAACTTGTAAAGTTGTTTTAGGGCTTGAAAGACCTGTCGAAAGGTCTGCAGACATTTCGTTTGAAACCACAGTTGAATATGCACCGTTTTTGGCAATAACAGAATAATAATAAGTGCTGTTTAACGGAAGATCCAACAATTCTTTACTATTTGCACCTATAATTGTAAATGGAGAACCGGCTATAGGAGTTTGAGTGATGCCACCTGAATTTACAACTATATCGTCGATAGAAATTCCACCAGCCACTTTGGTGAAAGTCAGTTTAAGTTTTACGATATCTGTTTTTCCTAATGCTATTAAATCGTATTTTTTATTTGCTGCAGTTGCAATGTCTGCATTTGATAAGGTAACAATTGAAGACCAGGCAGTTCCGTTGTAACCTTCGATAAGTGTAGAAGAAGTTGCACCTGATTGTTGTTTAGCCCAAAAACTAAGTGATTTGATTGGAGCATCGTAAGTGGCAGTTTGAATATAATCTCCTGTGGCTGTAAATGCTAATGACGGCGAAGCAGTTCCATAATTACCCGCATTTGTATAAATTTGACGCGTTGCACTTATTAAATATACACTCCATCCGGTAAGGTAGGTTGCTTTGGATATTAAATTTCCCAAAGCTGTTATGCCATTAAAAGCTTCCGTTTCATTTTTTGCAGCTCCTCCTCCATTGTATTTAGTATACACATCGAGCTGATATTCAGTAACACCGGGAACGCTATTCCAATTAGCAATAAAACTATTAGTCTTTAAATTGGAAGGCGATGTTGCTATTGGAATTTCAAGTCCGGAACCTGCAGTTAAAGTTCTTACATTATCAATTGCACCTGTGCTCGAAAAAGTTAATGTGGCGGTATGATTTCCAATATTTGTTGGTTTATATTTAACTGTAATGCCTGTATTTGGAGCAATTCCGTTAGTCTGATTAATTATAGATTCTGAAATGCTAAACTGATCTGCATTTGCGCCTGATAATGAAATATTTATATTGGCAGTCAATTTTGTACCACTTACATTAATCATTTTAGCATTCTCACTTCCAATAGTTGTAACAAAATTCAAATCGGTAACATCAGTTAAAGTAATGGTTGGTGTATTTGAACCAATATTTAAAGTATATCTTGCTGTAGAAGCACAGAAACCATTCCCTTTTGCCTGATTTGCAGTAATTATGGCTGAACCAACAATTCCAAGTGTAATAGCACCTGTATAGGCATCAACGGCTGCAACTGTTGGAGCAGAACTGGAATAAGTAATTACTGAGTTTGTGTTTTGAGAATTGGCTGTTTGAGTAAAGGTTGCATCACCTACAACTTTATTTATTTCGGTAACAGCAAAAGCCAGATTTGAAGCATTACATGGGGCTGCAGCAACAATTACTGTATAAGTAGCTGTTGCAGCGCAATAATCAACAGCATTAAAAGTGCCTGCAGATTGGCTTGCAGTTATTACTGCTGAACCTTCGGCACCAACAGTAACTTCGCCTGTAGATGCATTTACTGAGGCTACAGTAGGTACAGAACTTGAATAAGTTATTGGTGAAGTGCCATTTAGTGAAGTTGCGATTTGAGAAAATGCAGGATTTCCTTCAGTTTTATTAATTGATGAAGTTGCAAAAGCAAGATTTGATGCATTACATGTTGGCGCTGCAATGCCAGTAAATGTAACGTCATCAATTCCTGCACCAACTGTGGCACTTGTTCCTTTTACATAAAACTTCACTTTAACTTGAGTTCCACTATAGGTACTCAAATCAAAAACAGTTACGGCAGCCATTGTAGAAGAAGTAGGTGTACGAGAACCAATATCAGTCCAATTACTGCCATTATCTGTTGATACTGCAACAAAAATTTCATTTTCAACTGACACTACACCACCATAAGTTCTGGCTTTAAAGTTAAGTTTTTCAGCAGTATACGAATTAAAATTCATTACCGGAGAAATTGTTGTTGAGGTTTCAGTTAGTATTTGAACATAAGTTGAACCCGCACAATTTGTATCAGTCCAATCGCTAAAACCCGTAAAATCAGTACGAATGGGAATAATATTTACTTGTGCCCAAGCATTTAAACCTCCTGCTGCCATTGCGAAAGCAAAAATAACATGTTTTAAAAATTTTGTTTCCTTCATTTTATATATTATAAATCTGAATTTATTTCTCTGCTATTAAACGCTTTATGTGATTGAATGTTTAATATAAATCACAAAAAAAGGGAAGAATCCCCTTTTGAGCCAAAAAAAGCTGACAAAGATAGAAATGTTTTTGTTAGAAATGGCATAAATATAAGAAAAATATTGAAAAATAGATTTTTATTCAATCGAGCTAATTTTCCCGACAAAGATTTTTTTGTCTTTTGTGAGAGTAATTATGCTTGATTTTGAGGAAATTTTAAAAAAAAATGAAGTTTTTACATTAGTAGCTTAATAATATCATTTTTTTTTGTATGTTTGCACTAATTATATGGCTGTATACATTCAGTCAATTATAAATCAAACTAAAAATAATCAAAAATGGAAGAATTAGTAAACAAAATTAAAGCTGAATTTGGGTCTTTTGCTACAGATGCAAATTTACAGGTTGAAAAAGGCAACAAAGCTGCCGGAACTCGTGCCCGTAAAAGTTCTTTGGACTTGGAAAAATTATTGAAAGAGTTCAGAAAAGTATCTATTGAAGCATCAAAGAATTAATTTAATTCTTTTCTTCTCAGTTTGAATGAGCAAAGCTTTCCCCGTGTGGGAAAGCTTTTTGCATTTAATCCAATCAACAGTTTTTTTAATGAATTTCATCCGTGATTTAACAACCAGAAGTTCAAACAATAATTTACAGTCCAGTTGTTAAATAAGATGAATACTTATTCAACCATTTAAAAATGAACAATAATTTTATTGATTATTTTATCACGATTAAAAATTAGCTGACTTTGAGAATGATTCAAATTATAATCTTTTGTGCGTTCAGTGTTACCATCACAATAAATTAACTCCACTCCCTTTTTCCCATCTATTTGATAAATAAACGGAATAGAGCAATAAGAAAATGAAAGATGCGGAAATTGATTTTCGGCTGTCGGCTGAATAAATTCTTCCGTTTTCAGCATAGACGAATTAATTGTCAGGCAACCATTTTCAACATGCACTCCCAATTCAAAAAAGCGGCTGATAATATCTTCTTTCACCTGACCTGTCATGCCAGGTTGTTGCACGCCAGCCATCATTGGAGTATGTGAATAAGGATCGAACGGAAATGAGCCATAATCTGCAGGCGATTTATGCGCTCCAATACCGGCTTTCACTTCATAATAATGATCCTTCAAGCGTCTTATAATTTCTGTATCTGCCGATTCCAATTCTGCTTTCTTGATATTTTCGCCAATAGTCAATAAAAGCTTTGAAACCATGTGCCAATATATGCAACCCAAACCTTCGTATTTGTAAAAAGTGCCCGAACGGCCTGTAAATGACTGATGATCAAAAACTTTTTCGTAAACTGATTCAATAGAATTAATATCTGTATCGGAAACATCAAACTTCCCTTCATTTTTAACTTTAATCAATGCTTCATGCAAAAATCCCACATTATTGAAATTTGAATTGAAATGATATTGACCTTTAATATCAGCCGAAACAATTCGGGTATCACCTATTTTTATCAGTTCTTTGAGCAGTTTTATTCTTTCCACATCTTCAAGTGCAATATTGTTTTTATCTAAAAACAGCGGTAATTTTTTATTCGGATATAAAATATAACTCTGTTGATCGGCTCTATATAATGAACTGTTTTGTAATGAATCGAGTAAATCGACAACTTCACTTGCCAAAAGCTTGCCTGAACTTAACACAGAAACCTGACCTTCGAGCATTTCGTATAAATTGCGGATTGTAACAGAATTCTCGGTAAAGCTTACCAGATTATAGGCATGGAACATATTATCTTGCCGTTTATTTGCCCCAATGGATTGATCGAGATATTCAAGCGTAAGTGCGAAGAAATTCAAAAGGTCGGTTTTTGAAATTAATACTTTTTTTCCGGTAAAACCATAATAGATACTTTCACGATAATTGTTTCCGGCCATGCCAAGTTCGTCTGCCACTTGTCGACGTTGTATATTGTTAAATCCACTATAAAGTAAACTATCATTATCAATAAATGAAGCAAAAATATCTCCAAAGAATATATTCATTTCCTCCGAAATAGAGAATGTTTCTTTATCAGCTGTACTATATAGTTTTTCGGTAAAAGCAATAAAACGCCTGATATAATATAACGTCACCATCGAAGCTCCAGTTCCAACCAAAGCATTATTAGCATCATTCCATTCGGGGCGCAAAGTATTCATCCAAATACCGGCTTCGGGAATAAAATTACTCAGTTTAGCCAACAAAGTAGCCAGGATTTTTTCTGTGAATGTAACTAATTTCACATCACCATTTACATTGAGCACCAATCGAGCATCCGCACCATAAGTCTTTTCAAGCTTTTCGATATCATGGTGCATTTTTACATCAAATCGAATAGAGTTTTTTGGATTCTTTACTATTTCATCGTAAGTTTTCAGTCGATAAGGCACATTAGCATAAGCAAACATTTCTTTGTCCAACCACGAAATCAAACTTTCGGGATAATGATTGCGAGATACTTCCATCAATTTCAATAAATAAATAATCTGATGATCGCCCCAATAACCAATGTTTGACCAAGGGTTTTCGGGTTCTATCACCTCCCAGTCTATGCCTTCGCTGGTTACTTTATACGGATTATAACCATCGGCGGTGGTAGCGTTCAAAAATTTAGCAATAATTCCATTAATATATGCCGGATAAGAAAGCGATAGAGCTTCCCAGTTTTGGAAAATATCGCGCCAATTACCCTGATATGAAAGTAGTTTTTTTCCGGCTTCGTCTTTCACATTAATATTGAATAAGTTCCATGGGCGACTTGGATCACCATGTCGACGACTAAATGTGAGCGGCAAATACTCTTGAAAAAGACGATATAAATTAGCATCTCCTTTTTCACTTATTAGTTTATCAAGTTCGGAATACTGAACTGAATCAGGTAAATTAGACAGAAAACCTAATTGATTTTCAGCTATTTTTGTATTAAAATGTTGAATGTGCTTTTTAAAATCTGATATATAAATCGTATAATTCTCATTATAAATACCACCTCTCATCGTATTGAAAAGCACATTTGAAAAGTGTCGAGCCATGTCGAACTCATCAGCAGTATATTGAATTCCATCAGCTTGTCCTACAATGTCCTCCAAATTCCTAGTGCCTTTTTCAATATTTTGATCAATTACTAAAGCCAGATCCTTTGAGTTTTGTATATAATCCAATAAATTATTAACCTGAGTAATATCTTGATTCACTTCAACCAGAAAACACCATGATTTGGTTGCTTTTGTGCCCAATGTCAAATTGGAATAGGCCAAATAAGCGCCTCTAACTCCTTTTGCTTCAATTTCGGGTTGCAACTTATCACCATTTCTAAAAGCGTTTAATTGAGATGAACTTAACAGATAGTTAGCATTCTCGATCCCAACACACCAAACCGTATTAGCTCTTAGTGATTCACTTGGCTCGGCTCTATCTACCAAAATTGCTTCCATGCGAAATAAAGCCAAACTTGAATTTTTTATCAGTTCGGTTTTTTTGTATCCATCCACTAAAGTTGAAAAAGTATTTTGAGTAAACTTGTCGATTCCAGATGGCAGAATATTTTGCAATCCATCAACAATTTTTACTTCTACACTATCTGTATTTTCATTAGTCAAACTACTTTTCTTTACCCAACCAAAATCGTCTGCATTCATCCATGCATAACTAAATGTCAGCCCTAGATCGACGTTTTTTTCAGTGAAAATTAGCTTATTACCGGTTGTACTTTTAGATATCTTTCGTTCTAGTTTATAAATACCCTTATTTCTATCCGAAAACGGTTCCCACAAATAGCTTTGACCGTCTTTTTTTACATGAAGTATAGTTTTACTTCCTGTACTTTCAGCCGATTCACTTATTTTATCATCGGTATAATAGGGAAATAAGGCCTGATCGGGATTTTTTCTTCCTGCTGATAGTCCACCAGTACTGGAAATGTACATCCAATGATTTGAATCGCTAGCCAAACTAATAAAAAATGGTTGCATACTATCGTAATTTGTTATTTGATAGTATTTCTCATTATCAATTTGGACAAACTGTCCTTTTACTTCTTTTATTTCCGATTGAATCGGATTATTTCCTAATAGTAAGTTGTTCATTTTATATAAATTGTTTTAAACAGAAATATAAACAATAGTAATTTGTAAGCAAATAATACTTTTCTAATTTGACTGATTTTATAATTCTAACGCCCGTTTTATGTCCAACTCTTTCTTCATTAAATCGGTGGTTTTGGAATCTATTTTATAAAAAATCATGAAAATAGCACATGACATATACAGTATTCCCGGAATAACCGAAACCAGTAGTTTAATGCCTGTAATGGCAGCATCGGATTGTGTTACATTTGGTACAAACTGCGAAATGGTGAGAATCCAACCTGCAATTGCAGCACCAATTCCCCAACCGGCTTTTTGAGCAAACACTGCTGCCGAGAAATACAGCCCGGTAGCCCTTCTACCAGTTGTCCATTCACCATAATCGGCTGAATCTGCAATCATTGTCCAAAGTAATGGAACAGCAGGCGCATAAGACATTTTTGCAATAATATTGAATATATAAATGGTAGTAATATCATTTACACCTGCTAGATAAATCAGGATAAAAAACAAACCTGAAATTAACGAACTACCAATAAATACATTTTTATTCCCAAATCTTTTAGCCAATGGCTTTGATAAAGGTAGTGCTACTATTAATGCTACAGTTCCAATTACATTAAAAAGCTGTACATTGTTTTCACGCCCAAGATAATACTTGAAAAAATAGGCAATTGCTGCATTTTGCATTGCAAACATGATAAACGATATAATTCCAACTATGGCAAGAATCCTCCATGCTTTATTTGCAAATAGGTTTTTCAAATCCTCTTTCAATGAATTTTTTTGTTCTTTGGGTGGGCGAACCCTTTCTTTAGTAGTTTGAAAGGTAATAAAAAAGAACACCAAACTCAAAGCAGCAAAAAGAAAAACAGTATATTGAAAACCTTGTGCTTTATTTCCATGACCAAAAAATTCAGCCAATGTCAAAGCAAGTCCGGTAACAATAAATTGTCCGCTGAAACCGGCAATAAAGCGATATGTATTCAATCCTGCACGTTCGTAGGTATCGTCGGTCATAACTGCACCTAAAGCAGAATATGGTAAGTTAATAAAAGCATAGGCTGTCATTAGAAGCACATAAGTTGCACCGGCATAAATTATCTTACCGGCTTCTCCAAAGTTTGGAGTAGTGAAAGTCAAAATTGCCAACACCGCATAAGGAAATGCACCAAATAAAATATACGGGCGGAATTTCCCCCATCGAGTATTAGTTCTATCAGAAACTACACCAATAATTGGGTCAATAGCCATATCCCAAAACCGTGCTACTAACATAATTGTTCCGGCTGCAGCAGCCGAAATTCCGTATACATCTGTATAAAAAAACAACAACCAAAAGCCCACCATGTCCCAAACAAAATGTGATGCAGTATCACCTAGGCTATAGCCAATTTTTTCTTTAAAGGATAATTTTGTATTCATTTTTATCAGATATTTGAATCAAGAACCTGGATTTTTAATAATATAATAAATTTTCAAACTCAAAATTATTTCCTCCCAACTTCCCTACCCCAATCGCCACGGAAAATGATTTTCTGGTCATGAATTTTAAAAATGAATTTTCCGTATTGAACGGAAACTCCTGATGATGCATTTACTACCCAACAATTATCCGGGATATTGAAGAAATTTTCGGTAGAAATAACTTTTTTATCCAATTGATCTTTTATTGAAACTGTGGCTTGTGGACCTACTTCCCAACCCAAATGTGTATTGTAGCTGACTCTCAAATCGTCAATAATTTTAAAGTTCTCTTTCGTAGATATATTGGTTTTTATACTTGCAATTTTGCCAGTATTCAAATCTTTATCAGGAGTTACTTCTATGGTTAGTTTTGGTAATTCGAAAGTTGTGTTAGATGCTAAAATCAATATCGATTCGGTTTTTAGCAATTTATTGGATTTATCATAAAATTCAAAAGCAAGTTCCAGGTCTTCTATTCCTTTCAAGTCAAGTGGAAGTTGATCGGCATAATAACCTTCTTTGATAATATTTTTACTAAACAAAACTTTGTCGTTTAGCTTAACCGTTACTTTTTTAATATCTTTATCTAAGTATAATTCAATAGGTATGTTTTTAGATGTATAAATTTCTTTTTTCTTTGGGCTGATAATCAACGCTTTCATATAATCGCGCAAAGCAAACCAAACCGGACGTGGCGAACCATATTTATCATTTTTATCGCTATAACCCCAGAAACCGAACCATTCTTCGGGTTGTTCTGGATTGTGATAGTTTTGATCTCCGCCTTTCCACCAACCATCGGCATAGTAAAACGGACACATTCCTACTGCACCGGCATCAATCAAATCGCGATAATTAGCAATTAGTCCATCACTTTGTTGAGTCAAAGTTTGTCCCCCATAACGACCATAACCTTTGTGCGAAACAGAATAACCAAATTCGGTGGTGATAAATGGTTTATCGTTGCCATTCAGTTGGCAAAGCCCTTTGATATAATCTTTAAAACCCATAGTAGCGGTCTGTGCTTCACTGTGATCGTAGCAATTGTATGCATAAACGTCGAAAATACTTTCGTCCATATAGTCGCTTATCATGGCGTTTGCCGAAAGCGTAACCGGAATTTCGGCATGTTCTTTATGAATTATTCCGATTAAACTTTTCATTAAATCCACAAAAGCCTTCCCTGTAACCGCATGAATATGTTCAGTTTGCGGTTCGTTGATAACAAGAAACGTAATAATACAATCATATTTTTTCGTATAACTCATTACTTTCATCACACTTTCTTCGCATTCCTTTACAAATTTAGCGTCTCCATAATCCTTTTCGGGATTGATTTCAAGTCCCATGATTAGTTTAAGCCCCGAAGCCTGAACCAGTTTTAGTTGTGCTTCAGAAAACTGACTCCATGTCCGAATACAGTTGTAGCCACCTTCTTTTATTACTTTCAAATCAAATTTCAACAATTCTAAATCATCCGCACGTAAACCTTGATACGGATGTTGTCCCGGACGTGCACCAATTTCATACCCGATGGCTTTGATGAAGAATTTTTCACCGTTTAAGTAATACCAATTATTTTTTATCTCAATGGTTGATTTTGGTTGGGCAAAACCCGAGATTACAGCCAACTGAGTAAAAAACAAACAAATAACAATTTTGATTTTCATACACTTTATAAAATTAGAACGAGATAGACATTGCAAGACTATTTTTTTGATTTGGAATCAGGTTGGATAACAATTGTTTGTAAAGCCTGAGCACTTATTTGAACATCTAACGAACGTTTTTTGATAATTAGTCTTATGTTTTTTGATGTTGAGTTCATATTCAAAATGACTACAGCAATTGTTCCATCAGTATTTTGAGCTGCAGTTAACATCAACTCTTTATCAGGGTTTTCAAATCCAATTCTTACAGCTCCTGGTCGGATAAATTTGCTAAAATGTGCCATAACATAATAAACCGGAGTAAAATACACTTCATCCTTTTCGGGGTCAACAATTACAGGAGCCATACACCAGTTTTTAAACCAGTTTGGACCGCCCTGTTTATCTAATACCATGTTCCAGTCAATCCAGCCATTTACCCAATTATTCATACAACCGATAATATCTCTTGCATAACGATACACAGGTACATATTTTGGATGGTAAATTTTCTGGTTCTCAGGTGCCCAATCCCAACCCCAGTCGGTTGCTTCTTTTGACCAATACCATTTATCATCTTGCCAATGTGGCACTTCTGCATCGTTACAAGCTTCGGTTTGAATTATCAATTTATCGGGAGCTAAATCATGTGTAAGATTCAATGACTGCGGAAACCAATCGACAGTGCTTGCATACCAATGAATTGCAAAACCATCAAAGTATTTTGACGTTTCTGCATCTTTGTAAATCACTTTTGCCCAATCTTCTAGTTCAGTACCACGATTTTGATCGTAGGCCAATATTTTCACCTGTTGTCCATCGGCTTTGAGTTTGGGACCGAGATGATTATTTACGAAATCAACCATTTCATTTGGAGAATAAATCATACTCTCCCAATTGTTTCCATTCCCAAGTGGTTCGTTCTCCAGTGTTATTCCCCAGATATTTATGCCTTCCTTTTTATATTCAGTCAGATATTTAGAAAAAAACAAAGCCCAACTATCATAATATGCTGGTAGCAATTTTCCCCCAACCCATTTATTATTATCTTTCATCCATGGTGGTGCAGTCCAAGGCGAAGCAATGATTTTAAAACCATCTTCAGAAAGTTCCATTGCATCCTTTATCATTGGAATAATATCATTCCTATCTTCGTCCACAGAAAAATGTAGTAATTCTTTGTCGCCGGAAATGGGTGCATAAGAATAATTGCTCAACGCAAAATCACAGGAATTTATATGTGTACGTGTCAATGAGTATTTGGCTCCACTTGTTCCAAAGTAAGCTTCCAAAATCAAATTGCGGTTTTTCCTGCTCAATTTATTCAATAAATAAGCAGACGCTTCGGTAAATGAGCCACCAAAGCCAGTGATGGTTTGAAATTTACTTTCGGGATGAATATTTATTGAAACGGTTTCGATGCTTGATGAAAAACCAGAAAGTTTGTGTAATTTATTTCCACTTGCTGAAGTTTCGTACACATCAACCATTAATATGTTTTGAGATGGACACGAACCCCAAAACAAAAACATAGCTAAAAACGCAATTTTAAAATAGTTTACCATCATTTTGAAAAAAAATTCATAGTGAACATTGTTTATGCCCACTATGAATATACCAACATATTATTTTTTGATCACTTTCCCAATCATAACACCTTGTTTGTTTTCAACTTTAATAAAATAGATTTCAGAATTCAAACGACTCATATCAAATTCGCTTGACCCAGAAACAACTTTATCGAAAATTCGTCTTCCCATCAGATCGGTAATTGTTATGTGGTTATCTTCATCAGATAACTTGAAATGTAAAACGTTTTGAACCGGATTAGGATAGAAGAATGGTTCAGTAGCAATAACATTTTCAACAGCTGTTCCATCGCATTTATTTCCAACGGTATAAGAAAATTGTTTTGTAACCACCATTCCACCGGCATAAGCAAATTTACATGCTATTTTTATCACTGAACCTGCTGTTTGTCCGGTCAGCGTTTTAGTAAACTTCTTGCCACCCGCATTAGTCATTGCAGCTTCAGCAAAACCTGAAGTATAATTCCAAAGATACGCTACTAAGCCGGCTTTGTCGTCGAGCAATTCAAAACTGATGGCAACATCCGTTCCAGTGGTTACGAAACCATATTTATAACCAACACTAAATGAACCTTGCGACGCTTCGGACGCCATTCCGGCACAATCAGTATTGGTATTAGCAGCAGTAGTTGCTGATAGTAGAATTGGATTATTTCCCGCCTTATTACCTGCCAAATCGGTAGCAGTAATGCTAAATGTATAAGGTGTGGCTGGAGTTAAAGCTGTAATCAGAAGAGATTTCTGAGTTGCAGATGCTGTTGAAGTGCTGACAGAGTTTGTACCATAAGTCACATTGTAAACTACTGTTCCGGAATTATCGGTAGCATTTAGTAACAATTCAACAGAAGATCCCGTTATCGCTCCCAATGTAGCGGTAAAACCGGTAGGCGCCTGCGTATCATTTGTTGTGCTACCGCAATTTGAACCCACCACATAAGTTATGTATTTTGTTACTGACATACCTCCTGAGTAAGCAAACTTGCAGGCATAACTGATGGTTGCACCAACTGTTTGTCCACCTAAAGTAGTAGAGAAAACCTTACCGCTTACATTTGTCATTGCTGATTCACTGAATGGAGTTTCTTTCCACAAATAAGCTATTACACCAGGTTTATCATCCAACATTTCAAAAGTTACTGTTACATCGGTTCCAACGGTTTCATACGTGCATTTATACCCAACCGAGAATGAACCTTGCGTGGCAACAGTTGATGTGGTAGTACATGACATTAATTGTGCAATTGTTACATTAGCAGCTTGCGAAGTACTTATTGCTCCACCATTATCTGTGGCTTTGGCTGTTATTGCATAATTTCCTACTGTAGGATTCCATGTAGTTGAATATGGAGCAGTTGTACTAGTAGCAAGCAATATTGTTCCCTGGTAAAATTCTACTTTGGTAATTGTTCCATCAAAATCACTGGCTGTTGCCGAAAGTGTAACCGGTTTACCCTCAGTAAATGTTGAATTATTTGCAGGCGAAGTAAGCGAAATTGTTGGAGCAACATTAGCTGTGCTCGTCACCATTACCAAAACTTCGTCGGAAGAAACCCGTAAATCAGTATTTTGAACTGTCAATTTGAAATTATACATTCCTTCGGCAAGACCTGAAATAGCAGGATTTACAGCGGTAGAATCGGAAATTACTGCTACAGTTGGTCCATAAAGTTGCTTCCAACGATAGGTCAATGCTTTTGAAGCCGATTCGGTACTTGCAGAACCATTCAACGTTGTTGAAGTTGCAGGTAATACTACTTTCACATCTGTACCAGCGTTGGCAGTTGGATAACTGGAAGCTAAATCTCCGGTACGTACAAAGGTCATTTTGCCGAGATTAAATTCTCCTGCAGTAAATGCAAGGCGCAGCACATGTTGACCAGCTGTCAATGGAATATCAACCATTGTTTTTGTTGCCCAAATTGTCCAAACACTTGCAGATGTAGATGGTACAGGAATATCAGATGAAACAGACTGACCATCCAACTCTAAGCGGAATGGACCACCACCGGCTGAATTTCCGGATGCATAACGGAAGGCAAACGAATATAATCCAGTTTGAGCTACATTTACTGTATATTCGAGCCATTCACCTGAAGCAATTGAACCCACTATTGCACCTTCATTTGCATCAGTAGATGCATCAACAGACTCATCCATTCTGAAATTACCTGAATTGGCACTTGTAACATCTAAATAAGTGATATTTTGACCTTTTCCTCCTTCAAAAACGTCGTATTTACCGGCTTCTATTGTACCCGGAATAGCAACAGCAGTTCCTCCATAAGGTTTTTGATTTCCAACCAACACCTGAGCAGTATTGGTTACATTGTATTTTTCACCATCAAAAACTTTGGCGTAAAAATTATGCGTTCCAAGTTGCAGATTTGTTGCAGATATACTAAAAGGAGCAGTTGTAAGAGTTCCTAGTGAAGTAATACCATCCATAAACTCAACTTTGGTTGGCGTACCGCTGGTTATTGAAACATTCAACTTCACACTTCCACCGACGAAAGCCTGAGGATAAGAAGAAGTGATAGTACCGCTAAAGTTTCCATCGCGGCTGGTTGCCATTTTACCGGCTGGAACTACCAATTGATAGCCGGTTGAAAATGTAACGGTGATAGGCGCATTGGAATAATTCTGTGCTACATAATTTATCTGATTGCCCATGCGAAAAGCTGTTGCAATTGGATAATTGGCTGTAATCGATGCATCTAAACGTCCTAAGGCATTCATAGCATGAATCCAATGATAGGTTTGTGCATCAGAAATTCCAAATTTTATCTCGCGGTTTGGATTGGAATTGTACATTTCGATTGCTTTGGCTGGATCGATAAAAGCAAGATATTCCCACATTATATCGTGCCAAAGGTTAGGATTTACCTGATTGCTCGCAATTCCGGTATTAGCTACTATTTCGTCCCACAATCGTTTTACATAAACAGTATCCTGACCTAAATAAAGTGAACCACCCTGTATCGGATACATTTCGATGCCATAAGAAGCTGCAATGTCAGCAGTCCAAAAGGTTTGATTGTCATTACTATTACCCCAAACACGCGAATACAAGCTGTATTTTTGTGAAGTAGGAAAATTACGATGATGAGTGTCCAAATAATATTCCTCAACACCGGTTTGCTCAGTTGTATAAAGGTAAATGCCTAAATCCCGAATTGCTTTGTTGCCGGAAACCTGTCCCCATTGTATTAGCGAAGCATTAAAATTCATACTTTCAGAACTTGATTCCTGATTATTTCCCTGAGGGTTATTGGCAAAACCATCTACCCAGCTATGTCCGGCATACGGACTGAAATTTCGCAAATAAGGAAACATTGTATCGTTTCTATCATAAGCGGCAGCATCACGTACCAACATGTTTACCATATCGCCAAACTGTGCAGTCCAACCGGGACTAAATTGTGCTACAAAAGCAGCAGCATTTATAAAATAACCCCAGTGGAATTGTTTGTCGTTCAACCCATTATCCTGTCCATAACCGGCAGGATAACCAATGGCAGAACTCCATGTTGCATTGTAATAAAACATGAAAGCTACTTCGCCATTTTCGGCTTTAAACCAGTTTTCGAGACGGGTTTTAATTGTGTTCAACATTTTATCACGTGCAGTAATGTTTCCCATTTCATTGGCAATACGTGCAGTTTGCATCAGTTGATTAAACACCTGACCTTCGTTATACGAATCGGTCCAGGTAGCCATAGTGCTATTTTCCAAGCCGGCAATTTTTTCAGTGAGAGCGGTTGGTGTGAAACCTTTGCTGTAATTATCCACATAAGGTAATGTTGGCAGTACGCCGTGAAATGTATTTTCGACACTGAAACTATTTCCTGCCATTGTTTTCATTTCGCCGCGAACAGTTGCATAACTGTATTTGTCAGGAACCAGAGAACCAGTTGCTAAATGTCCCCATTGGTGTGGAAGTAAGCCCATCAACATATTGGTTTCTGTGCCTTCTTTTACTTCGGTTTGCACATTAAAATCGGTGTGCATTACTGCGGTTGCTTCGTTGTACGAATAAGTCGCTGTGGTTTTCACTGGAAAAACATAAGCATATTTTTTATATTCGTTGGCTACGGTGGCAACATTGGTAGCAGTGAGTGGAATAAATGCCATCGACCAATAGTTTTTTCCATTTAACGTAGAAGTATAAACAGCTCCGTTTTGTGTCCATGTACTACCAGTTGGTGCATAAACTGCAAAATCGGCACCATTTTTCACATTGGTACAAACAAGCATTTCGTTGGTGATAACTACTGTTCCGGAGTTAATTGTTACTTGAGCCACATCAGATGTTTTCTTTGTAAAGTAAAGAAATGGCATTCCAATACCCGAAGTCGCTTGAAATTGATGCGTCCCATCATTCCAATCCATGGTTATTGTCCAATCAGAATAATCCGAAACATAAGTTTTAGTTGCATTTAGCCCGGTTACACCAACTAAAAAAGGAGTTAAATCATCAATTACACCCCACGGTATATAACTCACCACCAATCCGGTAGTAGTCGTTTTCATGGTGTATGGATAATTGAAAAGATTGGATGCAGTTCCATTTTTCACCAACGCCGACCACCAGTCACTTGTTGGAACAGGTTTACCAACTGCATTTCCACTTAGATAGGGTGTTCCTGTAGGGTATTGATTTCGTCCTGCTGCATCCGTTCCGGGAGGAGTTGTTCGATAACTTCCGCTTCCAAGAGTAACGATCTGAGCATTAATATTTAAAGCCAAGAAAAAACTTAGCAACAGTAACATAGAATGACGAAAAAATTGATTGGTTTTCATTGTGTTGTTTTTAGAGTGTTTTATCGATAGTATAATTCTAAATGAGTGAAAGTAAATTACAAAACGAGTTGACTATTTGAAAGTTATTGATTGTTAGCACGACGTTCAGCTAATGCTTCCTTTATTTCATGTGCTTTTGCTTCCGTAATATCGTATTTTCTGATTACAATTATTGCGAGTATTCCGCTAATTATTGGTATCAAAATATCAGCAATTCTTAGATTTGTAATGGTCTCAACTGTTTGAACCTTAATAGCTTCATTAAAACCAATATAGTGTAAAACAACTCCACTTAATAACATAGCTGCAGCAGTACCTAGTTTCACCATCCACCAGTAAACGGCTCCAAACATACCTTCGCGACGCTCGCCATTATTCAACTCATCCAAATCGCATACATCGGCAGTCATCGACATCATCAAGGTAAACAAACCACCAATTCCAAAGGAAAGGAATGGAATAGGCATAAACATTAGCCAAGGATGTGCAGGATTAAATCCCCACCATTTCAGCGCATAACCAATCATTGATAGTAAAGTGGCAATAATAAACGCTTTCTTTTTCCCAACTTTTACTGAAATTGCTGTAACTATTGGAATAACAAGAAACGCTGTAGCAATAGAACTAATTGTACCAAACCAGGCTGGCCATGTTCCGGCTGCATTTGTATCTCCTTTGAAAAGGTAATATACAATAATAAAAAAGGCAAATTGTGCTATGGTTTGAAAACCATTAAAAATAAGGAATGTAGTTGCACAAAGCTTTACAAAAGGCTTGTTTTTCAATGTGAGTTTAATTCCCCTGAAAAATTCCTTCGAATTAACTGCCAAATCCTTTACTGATAAATCAGCGAGCTTACTTTTATCTAAATCCACTTTTTCTTTATTGAAAAGTGCCGGCATAATTCCCAACACCATACAAAACGCACCGACCCAGATGGATAAATTTCTGGCACCTTCAGGTGCGGAATTATAGATAGATTGATCGTAAATAATTACCCAAAACCACGGAGCAATCATCCATGCTATTTGTCCCATAAATTGCGAAACAGCCATTAAACGGGTACGTTCATTATAATCGGGAGTCATTTCGTAACCTAAACCAATTAGCGGTGCTGCAAAAATTGTATACCCGATATAAAAAAACAAGGAAACAATTAAAAAATAGAAGAAATTGAACAATTCGGAGTTTTCGGGATGTAATTGCCACATAATCATAAATGCAAGTCCTGCAAGCAAAGCACCGAATAAAATGTAAGGTTTACGACGTCCCCATTTTGATTTAGTGTTATCTGAAATAAAACCCATAATCGGATCGAGCAAAGCATCCATAAACCTTGGTATTGCACCCAGCAATCCCGCAAGAATCGGGTTCATGTGTAATGACATAACCAGCACTACCATAAAAACGCCTAAAGCTGCCGGAAATAATTGATTCGCTAAATGTCCGGAACCAAAAGCAATTTTTTGCCCAAAAGGAACTACATCTTCCGGAGCAGTTTTATAATGACTCATTTTATATTAAATTTTAAGATTTGAAAATGTGACAAATTGGAAAAATCAGTAATTCTACAATTGGTTAATGCTTTTTTAATGTAAACTCTTCAATACCATTTCTTTTTTGATAAACTCTTACATAATCGACGTACATTTTTGCATCGCCTTTATTCAGTGCTGTCACTTTGTTTATGTCGTAGATTTCGGAAAAAGTACCACCAACTGCCAAATTAAAAATGATATAGAATGGTTTCCGAAAATATCGCGAGGTTTGGTTTGGCAAACCATTGCCCGTAATTGGCATTTCGTAGTATGGTTTTACATTTGGGAATTTATCAATATCCAAATACATTTTTATTGAGTCGGGAGTCCAAAACAATGTATATGTATGAAAACCATCTTGCAAACTGTAATCGTTAGTGGTCGAAATCCCTTTGTTTGGGTATTTTCCCCCATTCCAACTTTCGCCCCAATGGCAAGCTCCATTAAAATATCGATCTTGTACTCCATTTTCGATGCCGGTAATTTTGCCCATTTCTACAATATCAATTTCACCACATTTCGGCCAAATCGATACATTCTGGTCGGCACCTAACATCCAAAATGCAGGCCAGAGACCATTAGCAGTTTTAGGGATTTTGATTCGAGCTTCCACTTTGCCATATTTGAATGACATTTTTCCTTTGGTAGATAAACGACCTGAAGTACATGTATTTGCTTTATATAATTCCTTTTTGGCAGTTATCAAAAGGCAGCTTTCTTTGGTAAACGGCTCTTTTGCTATTGAGATATTTTCGCTTCGATAAAACTGCAATTCCCTGTTACCAGCTCCATCTCCACTTACCATAGCAGTCCATATTTTTTTATTCAACGCGGGTTTATTAAAATCATCTCCCCATATCAGCTTATACTCTTGAGCATATCCGATAAAAACAAAAAAGAAAAAATATGCGGCTAATAATATTTTTTTCATAAGATATTATTATTGAGTGTGTTTTTCGAAAAATACAAGTCAACAGAGAATGATTTTCTCCATTGACTTATAATATTTATAATTTTACAAGTTTCTTTGTCAAAGTCCCACCATTCACCAATTTTATTGTCAGAAAGTAGTTCCCTGACACCAACTTACTCATATCTAATGAAGTTTCATGATTGGAAACTGTTTCATTTACCAAAATTTGTCCCAATAAATTGCGTACAATTACTTGATTTATTTGATTATCGGAAGTAATTTTCAGCATGTCGGTAAATGGATTCGGATATACTTTGATGCTAGCTTCGAGTTGCTCACTAATTCCATTGGTTGAATTTGAATTAAATGAGATATTATCCCAATAAGTAATTCTTTGCGCCGTTCTATCTGGTGTGTTATCCGGAATTATGACGAATCTCGTTATTGTTTGACCAATTTTATCGGTTAAATCAAAAGTCAATTCTTCCCATTTGTTCAACTGTGTATTTGCTACATTCTTCTCGAAGTTTAATGCGCCATTTTCAAATTTCAGCATAAAGTTACTGATAAATGGTTTGTAAACCATCACTTTAACCTTGCAATTATCGGGCGTAAATGTAAGACTGCCAATGTTATCGGAATAAATACCAGCCCATGACATTGCTCCGGTATTAATAATATACTTAGCACAATTAGCCGAAGCATTTATGCCGCTGGTATTAGGATTGCTAACAACAGAGTACAATTCGGGTCCATTTGTTCCATTTCCAAACGAAGACCAAGTCCAATCGTGGCCAACAGTTTCGTAATTGATAGTTGCTACACCATTATAGCTTACGCCGGTTGTAACAGAAATATTGATAGGATTATTTGTCGCAGCATTTCCACTTGGATCTTTGGCAACAATAGAAAAAGTATATGCCGTAGATGAATTTAATCCATTTATGATATATGATTTTTGAACTGCAGAAGTTCCTTTTACGGTGATTGTAGTTGCACCATAAGTGATATAATAAATAAGGTTACCAGAGTTATCAATACCATTGAGTAGTAGTTCTACACTATTGCTGGTAACTGCACCTTTTGTAGCTGTGAAAGCAGTAGGGATTTCGTTTTCTATAGTTGTTGATGGGCCATTAAACTCTTCGCCAACAATACCTTTCTGATAAATACGGACATAATCGACATACATTTTTACCGGTGTGCCATCAGCTGGTAAAGCAGTTATTTTCGATATATTTGCATTTCCAGTAATACCGGTAAAATTACCACCAACTGCCAAATTAAACAAAATTCCAAAAGGTTTATGAAAATAATTACTTACTTTTCCGGGTACTCTTTCACCGGCAATACTCATTTCGAAATAGGGTAAATTGGAAGGATATTTATCGAGGTCTAAATACATTTTTATGTTACTCTCGTCCCAAATCAATGTAAATAAATGGAAATCATCTTGTAGGCTATATGTTGCTGTATTATCCTTGGCATAATATGTCCAATTTTCGCCCCAGTGACAAGCACCGTTGAAAAAGCGATCTTGTTTGCCTTGAGAAATTCCATTTACATTTCCCATTTCTAAAATATCTGTTTCGCCGCAACGAGGCCAACCAACAGTTGGATAATCTTCGCCCATCATCCAAAATGCAGGCCATAAACCATTTGCACTTAATGGAAGTTTTATGCGTGCTTCAATTTTCCCATACTTTGCTGAAACATTTCCACGCGTAACCAAACGACCGGAAGTAGCTAATTTTCCACCAAAACTTTCTCTTTTTGCACTAATAACCAGACAATTTACGCCGCTTGGATGTTGTTCAATACTAATGTTTTCACGACGATAATATTGCATTTCATTGTTTCCACCACCATCGCCATTAACTTCGACTGTCCAATGTTGAGTTTCATTCAAAACCGGATTGTCGAAATTGTCTTCCCACATTAACTTATAGTCCTGTGCAGAAGCAAATATTGAAATTGTTAACAGTGATATTGAAAGGTAGAAATTTTTCATTAAGTTTATTGTTATGAGTAGATTTGAATATGAAATGAGAAATAAATTCA
Source organism: Paludibacter sp. (assembly GCA_049317965.1). Classification (GTDB taxonomy): domain Bacteria; phylum Bacteroidota; class Bacteroidia; order Bacteroidales; family Paludibacteraceae; genus Paludibacter. The sequence continues at coordinate 1,963 of JBMOHG010000009.1, read as the reverse complement.
GCGGAGAAAATTTTCTCCGCTGAATTTGAAGGAAATTATAATTTTACAAATTTCTGAGTTGATGATTGACCATTAGCCAATTTCAACGTAATGAAATAGTTACCAGAAGAAATACCAGTTAAATCAATACTAGCTTCACGGTTATTAACGGTGATAGATTTAACGTTTTGTCCCAATAAATTACGAACAATCACTTGATTAATTTCTAGTGCAGACTTAATATTCAATTGATCTTGAACAGGATTTGGATACATTGATACTATTACATTTTCCTTTAAATCAGAAACTGCAGATGTTCCATTGTGGAAATAAAGGTTATCAATATAAACTGTTTTGCCTCCTGAGCCTTCAAATTTAAATTGGAAAACATCCGACATAACCACTCCTGTAAATGAGGTCAATGGAATATCAAAACTGTTCCATGTATTTAGTGTCAAAGGAGTTAATGAAACTAACATTTCTTTAGCAGGACTAATTGGTGTTATTTTCAAAGTAGTTTCATTTTCAGTATACACATCAATATGTAATTTTGTCATTGTACCGGCATTTACATGCGAACCAAGTTCCATTCCCTGATAATTGAGCCCTGCATATTTTATTGCCGAGTTATTTGGTGCTAATTGTACCAATGTAGCAACAGTTGCCTGACCCCATCCCGGGAAGAAATTCGTGTTTGCAACATTTGTATAAGCATCACTGAAGATTGAAATAACATTTGCAGCAGCTAATGTAGGCGTTGGTGCAGCTGGTATTGCAGTAGCAGTTTTAGCTGTAACTGTAATAGTATTTGCAGCAGCATTTCCAGATGGATCTTTAGCTACAATTGAGAAAGAATAATCAGTATTACCAAGTAAATTTGCAACCATGTATGCTTTCTGAACACCCGAAACTCCACCAACAACTAGTTTTGTAGTTCCATAAGAAATTTCGTAATTTATTGCTCCCGAGTTGTCTGTTGCATTTAATATAAGTTCTACACCTTCCGAAGTAACCAAGCCCTTGGTTGCAGTAAATGCTGTAGGAACTTCAGTGTCAACGGTTGCTGAGTTATCATACAAGTACAAGTTGTCAATATAAAAAGTACCTGCACCCACAATTTTGAATTGGAAAATTTCCGACATTGAAACTCCGGTAAACTGAGATAAATCTAAATCATAACTATTCCATGCATTTTTGTTCAATGGAGTAAGTGTAATAAGCTTTTCCTTAGGACCTGCACTGATGGGTGTAATTTGGAACGAAGTTCCGTCAGCTGTCCAAACATCTAAGTGTAACTTATTCATTGTAAATGCATTTGTTGATGGAAATTCAGTGCCTTGATAATTTAAACCTGCATATTTCAATGTGTTATTTCCTGCAACCTGAATAATACTTTGAACTGTAGTTTGACCCCAATTTGGATTGAAGTTCACTCCGGCTACATTTGTATATGCATCACTAAAAATAGATACTACTTTAGCTGCAGTGCGTACAGGTGGAGTTGGAGCTGCAGTAGTAGGCCCATCAACAACTACAACACTTGAGTTTAATGAAATATTATCCCAATAATTTATACTTCCGGCAGTTCGTGCAGCTGGAAAATCAGGAAGAATAACCAGTCTTGTAAATGTTTTACCTATTTGTGATGAAAAATCATAAGTAAGTTCTTCCCATTCATTAGTTTTAGTGTTTGGAACCAATCTTTCAAAATTCAAACCGGCAGCACCTTCAAATTTTACACCAAAATTGCTAATTACCGATTTGTAAACCATTATTTTCAATTTACAGTTTTCATTGGTAAATGTAATTGGAGTAATGTTTTCAGACCACAATCCAGCCCAAGGTTGACCAGCAGCGTTTACAACATACTTTGCACAATGAGCAGAAGTGTTTATACCTGTTGCCGATGGATTTGCAACTACAGAGTACAAAGTTGGGGCATTATCGCCATTTTCGAATAACGTCCATGACCAATCCTGACCTA
>JBMOHG010000008.1:0-23191 GCA_049317965.1 Paludibacter sp. | reverse complement strand
TTAAAGTAAATCTCTACAATTTATTTTTGAACCAAAACCCATGCATCGGGAAATCGTACAGAAATTTCTTTGATACGAACATGAGCCATTTTATAATCATTAAAAGAAGCAATTAATACCCGAAACATACCTTTTTCGTTTACAACTACAACTGCTTTATTACCTTCGGCGTTTAAAGATGCTTGTAAACCTTTGGCATTTACCTGGCTGTTAAAACTTCCAACTACAACATGATACTTGAATTTCATCGCATCTGAATTTTCACCTTCAATAAGACTGAAATTTTCATTACGGGTTTCTTCACGTTCAGTATAAGTTGTTGGTGCAGCAATTGGAACCGAAACAGTGGGTTTTGGTGCTGGAGTTGGCGTTGGAGCGGTTGCCTCAATATTTGCACCAGCAGGAATTTTGGTCACTTTTTGTTTTGTTTTACAGGCCGAAGTCGCCATCATGACTAAGCCAAGTGCAAGCATTAAACGGATTGTTTTGTTCATAAGAATTTTATTTTAATTGTTTGTATAAATTTTAATGCAATATGCTCTGAAAAGTCTATAAATAAACAATAAATTATTGATAATCAAATTATAAAAAATCAAGACTTTGTTGTTTGAATAAGTAATTTGACTATTAAAATTGTCCTTAGCGACTACAAAGATGATAAGAAAAAAGAAACAAACCAAATGTCTTAATTATTTTTCTAAAAAAAATAGGTTTTAAGCAAACAAAATGTCATTATTGAACGTTTAATGATTATAAAAACAAAGAATCAATTCATTTATTAATATAAAAACAATAGAATCATGAAATTTTCATTGCCAGAATTACCTTATGCACACAATGCATTAGAGCCTGTTATCAGCGAAAAAACCATTAGTTTTCATTATGGTAAACATCATCAAACCTATGTTACCAATCTGAATGGTATGGTGGAAGGTACCGAATTTGAAAATGCTGATTTGGATACGATTGTAAAAAAATCGGAAGGTCCAATTTTCAATAACGCAGCACAAATTTGGAATCACAATTTTTATTTTTTGTCATTGACACCAAACAAAGGATCCGTTCCCAGCGAAAAGTTGGCAAAAGCGATTGTTGATGCTTGGGGTTCAATAGATAATTTCAAAGCTGAATTTAATAAAGCTACCATTTCTGTTTTTGGTGCTGGTTGGGGTTGGTTGGTTAAAGATGCTGACGGAAAACTTTCGATTGCCAAAGAAAGTAATGCAGGAAATCCACTTACACGTGGTTTAACTCCACTACTTACTTTCGATGTTTGGGAACATGCTTATTATATCGACTACCAAAACCGCCGTGCTGATTATGTAGCAGCTTTGTGGGATTTAGTTGATTGGAATGTGGTTTCAGCCAGATACTAATTCTACTTCTATATTACATTTTTTAATGCCAGAGGTATTATATATTTATAGAAAACGTGATTTTACACCCATATACGACCCCGATTGGGGTCGAATATATATTGGTTTTATATTTTTCTTTAAATATCTGAACCATAAGGGTTCATTTTCCTACTCTAAATTCTTATTTTAGGAAAGTAGAACGAAAAATTTTTCTTGTAAATAAGACCGGATTGAAATTATTCAATCCGGTCTTATTTATTTCTATGAACGAAATTAACCCAGATTAACATATCCATTGGCGGGACACAATGACAAATATCTAATCATACCAAATAAGCCATCCAATCCTTTGCGCAAATCAACACCTTGTAAGTATACTTACAAACCGATTTCCTTCATTCAAACTAAACATAACTTTTTTCTGCATTTATCTGAATCAATTCTTCTTGAAAAAATACTGCGGATTTGGAATACTTACCAAAAAAAACTACATTTTTTTAATAGCTAAATCCAAATCAATTATTTATTACGTCTAATTAAAAAAACAAAGCTAGTTGATGTAAGAAATTTGAATAAAATGAGTCAATATTAATAGAAGACCAAAAAATCATTTTAAAAACAAATATAAACCAATTAAAAATTTAGCAGTATGAAAACAATTAACAAAAATCAAATCAAAAGCATTATTCTTTTAGTAGGATGTGTATTTTTTGCAAGTCAACTATTTGCCGAAGGGACATTTAGTGTTAAAGGTAGAGTTCTTAACAGCCAAAAACAAACGGTTAATTCCGCTTCAGCCACCTTACAAAATTCTGAAACTTTGGAAATTGTAGGTGGTACTATGTGTGATGAAAATGGTGAGTTTAAGATTGATAATGTAAAAGTGGGCGAATATATTCTGACGGTACATAAACCTGGTTTTAACAAATCGGATGCCAGAAGGATACATATTGATGAAGATGGTGTGATTATTGAAAAAGAGAGAATTAGTTTTAACGCATTAAATAACCGTGATATTAAGCTGGATACAACAAAGCAATATCAAAAAGATGTTTTTAAAAGCTACTTCAATATATAATCATTCACAGTCATTATCAACATATTGTTGTATTTAGAATATCATTATTAAATCCTTCGACTTCATTTAAGTCGAAGGATTTTTTACATTTATCAATTTATATCCAAATACTGTTGAATTAAGTTGATGGTAATAAGTTCTTGTTACAAAAAATCATCAATTAAGCTTAATTTGATGATTTTTAATAGTCAAACGAACGATTGTTTTGTAAAAAATAAACAACTAAAATTTGTTTATCTTATATTTGTTGGAAAATAAAAAATATAATTGTAATTTTACAGACATTTTTTTTAAACAAATAAAATCTCATATAAAATAATTATTATGAACCATTTATTATTTTTAAATCTCGGTACAGGTGAAATTATTATCATCGCTCTTATTGTTTTGTTATTATTTGGCGGAAAAAAGATTCCAGAATTAATGAAAGGAGTTGGAAAAGGAGTAAAAAGCTTTAAAGACGGATTAAATGATGTTGAAAATCAAATAAAAAGCGATGTAACAAAAGACGACAAACAAGATACTGTTAAGTAAGCATGACAGAAACTGCTGAAAGTGAAATGACCTTTTGGGATCATTTGGATGATTTGCGAAAAATTTTGTTTCGTATTGCTGCGTTTGTAACAATAGTTGCAACAGTATTTTTCATGTATATGAAAGAATTGTTTGATAACGTAATACTTGCGCCCACCCGAAATGATTTTTTTCTTTACAAATGGATGAACGGAATGAGTGGGAAATTGCCCATTTTCCCTGATTTTTGTATTGGCCCTTTCGAGGTTAAAATCATTAATATCAATCTATCAACTCAGTTTTTTATTCACATTTCCACATCATTCTGGTTAGCATTAGTTTTTAGTTTTCCATTTGTAATCTATCAACTATTTGTATTTGTAAAACCCGCACTTTATAGTCACGAACGCAAAAATGCTGGTGGTGCATTTTTATTTGGTAACATATTGTTTTATATAGGTGTAGCCGTTGGTTATTTGATGGTTTTTCCACTTACTTTACGTTTTTTAGCTGGTTATCAATTAAGTTCATATATAGAAAACAGCGTTTCGCTCGATTCGTATATGGATAGTTTTTTGATGCTGTGTTTTATAATGGGATTGGTTTTCGAACTGCCTTTACTATCGTGGATACTTTCACAAATTGGCATTCTGAAACGTAGTTTTTTTAATAAATTCAGAAAACATGCTATTGTAATACTATTAATATTAGCTGCGTTTATTACACCATCGGGCGATCCATTTACTTTGATGGTGGTATTTTTGCCAATTTATATGCTTTGGGAGATTAGTGCTTTGGTAGTAAAAAAAGATTCCAAAATTCCAAAAGAAGATTTTTAATTTTTAATGCTCGAAATTTATTGAAATAAGAAAAATTTAAAATAATTCAATTATGAAACGAAGAGATTTTTTCAAATCAGCCGCTGTAGCCAGTTTAGCAACAGTTTTAAATCCGACGGCACTTACTGCTGGTACAACAAAAAACAATGTTTCAGTTCAATCCACACCTGATATGGTAGCTGTTATGGGTGGAGAACCTGAGGAAATGCTTCTCCGGGCAATAAAGGAATTAGGTGGAATTGGTAAATATGTAAAAAAGGGACAAAAAGTAGTTATTAAACCCAATATTGGTTGGGATAGAACTCCCGAATTAGCTGCCAATACTAATCCTGAATTAGTTGGTGCTTTGGTAAAGCTGTGTAAAAGTGCCGGAGCTTCGGAAATTCTTGTTTTTGACCACACTTGCCATAATTGGCAAAAAAGTTATGCAAACAGTGGAATTGAGGCTGCAGTAACAGAAGCAGGTGGAAAAATGGTACCCGGAAACGACGAAACATATTATCAGGATGTAGAATTACCTAATGGTATAAATTTACAAAAAACAAAAATACATAAAGCAATTCTCGATTGCGATGTATGGTTTAATGTACCCATATTGAAGCATCACGGTGGGGCAAAAAATACCATTTCGATGAAAAATTTGATGGGAATTGTATGGGATAGAAAATTTTTCCATTCCAATGATTTACATCAATGCATTGCCGATTCAGCTACTTTGAGCAAAAAACCTGCATTGAATATTGTTGACGCATATCGTGTATTGAAAACAAATGGACCTCAGGGAAAATCGGAATCAGATGTGGTAACACTCAAATCTTTAATAATTTCGTCTGATTTTGTTGCAGCCGACACAGCCGCAATGAAAATGTTCTCGCAAGTTCGACCTACCGAAATGGCTGATGTACGATATATTGCCTTAGCCGAAAAACTGAAAGTTGGTACTCAGAACCTTGAGAAATTGAATGTAAAGAAAATCAAAATGTAAACAGTTTCTGATTCTAAACAAAATAAAGTTTGAACGGTTTTGTTTAAAAGATTTTCTTTGAAAGAATAATCAGAATTCTCACAAATCAATAAATATTTATAGATTAAAATGAAATTCTTAAAAAATTTACGAGTCGTATTAGCATTGCTTTTTTTTCTACCAATTTTCCTATTTCTGATTGATTTTACAGGAAAATTACCTATACACTTACATGTATTATTACATATTCAATGGATTCCGGCATTGCTGTCATTGAATATGATTATCATTGGTATTTTATTGGTTTTAAGCCTTTTATTTGGACGAATTTATTGTTCAACAATTTGTCCATTAGGTGTTATGCAAGACATTGTGAGTTGGAAATCTCGTTTTTTTAGCAAAAAAAAGAAGAAATTTCGCTTTGACTATAAAAAACCTCAAAATATTTTACGTTATTCTATTTTGGCTCTGACAGTGATTATTTTCATTCTTGGAAGCTCATTCTTAGTTGTGCAACTTGATCCATACAGCATTTTTGGACGAATTATTTCTCAACTTTTCCGTCCTCTGGCAATTTGGGGAAATAACGGTTTATCGGAAATATTGAGTAATATGAAAAATTATTCAGTATTTAAAGTTGATCAGGTAGCATTTGTTCCTGTTGCATTTGGGATTTCGCTTTTCTTCTTTATTCTGGTGTCGGTTATGTCTTGGTTTCGGGGCAGATTGTTTTGCAATACAATTTGTCCGGTTGGAACATCATTGGGACTTTTATCAAAAATTTCATTGTTCAGGATATCTATTAAAGAATCTTCATGCACTAGATGCGGTGCTTGTGAAAAAATATGTAAATCGCAATGTATTGATAATGAAACAATGTCGGTTGATAATTCGCGCTGTGTAACATGCTTTAATTGCCTTACAGTATGTAAAAAGTCGAGCATGAAATATGAGTTTGGTTATAAAAAAACCAATCAAAATCATACGAATGTTGATATTAAATCACCTGTGAGTAAAACCAGACGCACCTTCTTACTTACTTCAGGCGCAGTAATTTCATCTTTGGCGCTGGCAAGCACAAAGTCAATTTCAGGCAAAAAAGATGCAACTCTCACCCGCAAACCAATTATGCCTCCGGGTGCCGGAGATTCTGAACATTTCAACATGAATTGCACCGGTTGCCAGTTATGTGTAAACAAATGTCCAATGCAGGTTCTAAAACCAGCCACTTTGCAATATGGTATTTCCGGTATTACGCAACCTCATTTAGATTTCTCTACCCATATATTCTGTAGTTATGAGTGTACTATTTGTACTGATGTTTGTCCAACTAAGGCTTTGAAAACGCTCACAATTGAAGATAAAAAATTAGTGCAGATTGGTGTGGCAAAGTTTAGAAAAGATATGTGTATTGTATCTGTTGAGGAAAAAGATTGTGGAGCTTGCTCCGAACATTGTCCTACTCAGGCAGTTCACATGATAGATTATAAAGACGGACTCACAATTCCTGAAGTTACAGAGGACATTTGTATTGGATGTGGTGCTTGCGAGTCTATTTGTCCGGCACGACCTTATGTAGCAATATACGTGGAAGGAAACACGAAACAAATAACGGCAAAAAAACCAAAAGAAGCCGAAGTGTTTGATAAGAAAATAGATGATTTCGGTTTTTAATTATTTGATTTATAATCTATTGTAAAAATATCCATCAATAATATAATTGTTTAAATAATCATATTTGCGAAGCAAATAATTATAAAATAAAATGCTCGAAATTGTAATTAAAGGTATATTAATTGGATTATGCATATCGGTTCCGCTGGGACCAATAGGTATGCTTTGCATTCAACGTACCTTTAATCGTGGGCAGAAATATGGAATAGCAACCGGTCTTGGTGCAACATTTTCCGATTTGATTTATACGGTTATTACATTGTTTTTTTTGAGTTTTGTTCTCGACTTTATTGAAGATCATCGCTTTGCAATTCAGTTAATTGGCAGCGCAGTAGTTGCAATATTTGGTTATTATATTTTCAATAGTAATCCTGCCACTCAACCAAAACCTAACGAACCATTAAAACATACTTTATTTGGTGACTTTATTACTTCTTTTGGTCTTACCTTTTCAAATCCACTGGTCTTATTTGTGCTGATTGCGCTTTTTGCACGTTTTGAATTTATTGGAAATAACACAACGCTTTTTGTTTCAGTTATTGGTATATTATCAATTCTTGGCGGTGCATTTATCTGGTGGACATTACTTACTTTTCTGGTGAGTCATTTCAAAAACAAACTGAACATGAGGGAATTAAAAATTATTAATCAACTTACCGGACTCGTAATTATTTTGATTGGTTGTTTTGGTTTGTTCTTCAGTTTGATAAAAAAATAAGCCAATGCGTTATCACAACGAATTGGCTTCTTATTAATCCTCAGAGGATTAATAAACAAAATTTCTTGTATACTTTATGATATTGTGTCTATCAATCTTAATTTATTGTTATTGAATTGAAACAGATTTCCATTACTTGAAAAAGAATTCATCATTTCGTCTTTTGTCATTTTCCCTGTCATCCAAATTATACTTAATTCCCCTTTTTCTTTAGTAACTATGAGCATATCATTAATATCTTTTCCACCTTTATTATAATAGATATGAACCCTTTCGCCTTTGTCGCTCGCTTCCACAGCAATTTCAAAATTTCCAGCATCTAACACTTGTTTTAATTCATTTTCTAAAGTTTTCATTAAAGGTGAATCAAAACTAGCCTGTAACGATAGAATTTTGATACCGTTCATTTTTGACATTATTTGTTTGTCATTTTTTCCAACACCACCAAATGTTGTTGCCATATTCATCATACTTTTTCCAAGTGAAACATATTCAAATCTATCGTCTGACGCATATCTATCGAATAAACTTTGAAGAGTCTGAGCTTGAATTACTGCTGTAAATATAAAGAGTGCAGCAAGTATTGTAGTTATCTTTTTCATTTTTTGTTTTATTTAATTTGTATTTTGTTTTGTATTTCTTGAATTTTATCTCTTGTTTCTGAAATTTTATTTATTTGTTTCAGACTTTGTCGTGCCTTATCAATATTTTGCATTGGTTTCATGCTGTTAATTAGAATATCGTTTACTTTATTCAATTTTTTCTCAGCATATTTTTGGGCAAAATCTGTATCTTCAATTCGATCACCTGAAATCACAGCATAGTTATCGTTTGATTCTTGAGGACGAATGATCCAAAAAGCCAATAACAATGCAGCGGCAATACCGGTGAATGAAATTGTCTGTATCCATAATAGTTTTACATTTCGCTTTTTGATAACATTTTTATGTAAAGGTGATGATGCTTTAACGTTCAATTCCTGTTCAAATGCCTCAAACAAAGGTCGATACATTTCATGCGCTGGTTGTATTTGCTCTGATTTAAAATACTGCTTAAGAATTTGTTCCTCTGCAATGGTTGTTTCACCACGAAAGTAAATTTCCAATAAATCATCTATTTTTTCCATATTGTTTGTTCTACTTTTTTTTGTTCTGTGAGTATTTTTTCTCTGATTTTTTGCCTTGCTCTTGATAAATTTACCGTTACAGCATTTTCGGTTAAATTTGTAATAAAGGCTATTTCGCTGAGTTCGAATCCTTCTACATCGCGCATTCGTATTATTGTTTTTTGCAATTCGGGCAAATTATCTATCAAATTTCGAATACATGTGACCATATCCTTAATTTCAGTTTGCTGATATGGATTAATTTCATCGTATTCAGTTTCGGGCGGCAACTCTACTTCATCTTTATTTTTACGAATTAAATCAAGACATAAGTTTCGCATAGACTTAAAAGTAAATGCTGAAATATTTTCAACGTCATCAAGGGTTTTTCTTTTTTCCCACAATTTCAAATGCAACTCCTGAACTGCATCTTCTGCTGCCATATCATTTCGTAATATCGATTTTGCCAATCGAAACAACTTATCTGAAAGAATAAGAATTTGATTATTAAATTGTGATGAATCCATACATAGTCACTAATAGACAACAATTTACATGTTATTGATAAACAATAAGAATAATTTGAATTTTTAATTTGTTGTTGAAAAAATGTATGAAACGTCCAATTTTGAAACCCGTTTATAATATAGACGTATAAAGTAGAATAATATTACATTAGAAAAAGAAAAATTGTAATATCAACTATAAAAAAAATTGGAGTATAATGAAATTGATTAGATTAATCTTTTAATCACACGTAACTTATGGGTATATTCTCCCGTTTTAGAGGAAATAATACCATGTGTATCAATTGATTCTATTTTAACCCAACCAGAAGCATGAATAATCTGGTGATTGTTGTAGAGTAATCCTACATGGATAATTTTCCCATCTGCGTTTTCAAAAAAAGCTAAATCACCAGCTTGTGACTGAGAAAGGAAATCAATTACATGCCCTTTTTCAACTTGCATTGAAGCATCCCGTGGCAATTGAATTTGACATAAAGCATAAATAACTTGAACAAATCCCGAACAATCAATGCCCATTATGGTTTTTCCACCCCAAAGATAGGGCGCATTCAGATATTGAGTAGCCAAATATAAAATGCGTTCGGTGGTGATTTCTTGCTGATTTGTACTTCCTTGTAGCTTTATTTCGTAATTTTCGTCAGCAATTTTACATTGATTATTTGTAAAACCATACAATATACTACCACCCGGAATGTACATTTTCTCTTCTGTATCGACAATATTACATAAAACAAATGGAACAGGCACACAAAACGAATTCACGGTATTGAGTCGCTCCTCTTCTTGGTTTGAAAGAATTTGAATCATTTTTCTATCAACCCAACCTTTATAATCGTCGGAGAAATTACGAACATATAACCAACGCTCATGCACTTCTAAAATTTCAACACGCTCACCAAAAAGCAGTTGTGAGGTCATTTCGCTTATTTCACTATCACTTTGGCGAACTGGTACTAGCGGCAGAGTTATAATTCCGTTCATAGTTTTAATAGTTAACAATTATTTTATTTTGAAAAGTTCAAGTTACAATATATCCAAACTTTACAATTATTCATTCATAATATTATCTTTGTATTATTTTTCAATGACTATTTTTCAGCACAAAAATACGTAAAGTTTGCATTAAATACTTCTAATAGAGTTTTTTTTTGTAATTTTCGGCGATTTTATTATTTACAATAAATAATTTGTTAATTATTCTGACAATGAAAATAAATATTTCTCAACCCAAACTTCAAAAAACGACAAAAGCCGGACTATTTATTTGTGTTATTATTTTAATTGTAACACTTTTTCCAACTGAAAACAAATTCAAATACCAGTTTGAAGTTGGAAAACCGTGGCCTTATGAATTAATTACTGCTTCATTTAATTATCCAATTTACAAGAACGAACAACAAATAATTAAAGAGAAAAATGAAATACTTAAGGGTTTTACTCCTTATTTTCAACTTGATACCACCACTTGTGATTTACAAATAAAGAAATTTGTATCTACATGGCAAAAGAAAACAGGAAAATTACCCATTTTACAAAATTATATTACATCAAAGTTTAAAACTATATATACTGCCGGTATTATATCTGTCGAAGATTACAACAAACTTTTGACTGACAGCACTTTGAGCATTTCATGTATACTTCCTAGTCGTGTAACTCATACTATTTCACTTGAAAAAATATATACAGCCAAAACAGCTTATGAAGAAATAGTACGCGATGGCCCTGAAATATTAAAATCCTATAATTTAAACATTTACCTTGTCGAAAATTTGAAATTTGATAGTGTCACAACTAATTTATCTAAAACAGAAATACTTAAGAATCTGTCACTTACATCGGGAATGGTTCAGACAGGTGAAAGAATTATTGATAGAGGTGAAATTGTTACACCGGCTATCTTTTTAGAACTTAAATCGTTGAAAGTAGAATATGAAAAAAGGAAAGAATCAATTCAACAATCGGCTGTAGTAGTTATTGGGGAGATTTTATTGATATTCGGGCTAATTAGTTTATTCTTTTTATATGTTTATCTTTTTCGTCCACGAATTTTCGACAGATTTGGTGATTTACTATTTATCTCACTGCTAATCATAATGATAATTGCAATATCATCTTTTTGTATAAGATATACTTCACTGAATTATTATATGATTCCGTACGCTTTACTTCCCATCATCATACGGGTTTTTTACGATTCGAGAACTGCGCTTTTTGCTCACATTATCACCATGATGATTATAGCATTTATGGTTGATAATTCATTTCAATTCCTGATTTTACAAATAATTATTGGAATGACAGCTGTTTCGAGTTTAAAAGATATGACACAACGGTCACAATTAGCACAATCAGCATTATATATTTTTCTAACTTACATTTTAATCTATTTTGCATTGTCTTTTATTTCGGAAGGTGATTTAGAACGTATTGACTTTCAACCGATATTATATTTTGCCATAAGTAGTGTATTTTTACTTTTTGCGTATGTATTAATTTATATTTTCGAAAAGATTTTTGGATTAATTTCGTCAATAACACTTGTAGAGCTTACAAATGTAAATAGTGATTTGATGATGAAGTTTGCAGAAGTGGCACCAGGCACATTTCAACACACACTTCAAGTTTCAAATTTAGCCACTGAGGCTGCAAAAAAAATTAATGCCAATAGCTTATTGGTTCGTACTGGTGCTCTTTATCATGACATTGGAAAAATGAAACATCCAGAATATTATACTGAGAATCAAATGGGTGGAAAAAATCCACTTAATGAGATGGATCTTGAAGTGGCTTCGCGTATTGTAATCAGTCATGTAACTGATGGTATTGAAATTGCGAAAAAAAGTCATCTACCAGAACAAATTATTAACTTTATTACAACACATCACGGATTTGGAAAAACGAAGTATTTTTACAATTCATTTGTAAATGCACATCCTGACATCATGCCAAATGAGGCTGCCTTTACATATCCAGGTCCATTGCCAAATAATAAGGAAACAGCAATTCTGATGATGGCAGATGCAGTGGAAGCACGTTCAAGAAGTTTGACTGTTTATACCGAAGAAAGCATAAATGAGATGGTTGAAAGCATGATTAACAGCCAGATAGCTGATGGACAATTCAGAGAAGCACCCATTACTTTCAGAGATGTAGAAACCGTTAAAGCTGTTTTTAAAGAAAAAATTAAAAACATTTTTCATACACGAATTGCTTATCCCGAAGCAATAAAAGTTTCTAAACCTTTGGAAATTGTTGAAGCTGTTGAGCCAAAATAGAAAAAAATAAAAAACCTCCAAATCAATAAATTGATTTAGAGGTTTTTTAATGTTTAGATCTATTTTATTGAATTCTCACTGTAATTTTTTTAGCAATTTTCAACGCAGTTGTAATGGTGCTTAGGTCTTTATTTAAAGTACCATCGGCACCTGCATAATGGCTATGACCAATTGGGGTCATCAAATATTCAGTAGTTGTATCTTTTGAATCAATATCAACAGAATAAACCAATGCTGGTTGACTCGAAGTTTTATATTCTTTGTCATTTGGATACAAATCATTAGTCCACGATTCATTCCAATCCCATGACTGATTTAATTCCAACATTATTTTATATTTCCCACTCAATGGTTTTTCTGTTTTAGCTTGTAAAACAAATGAAGCCAAAGGTGTAGCACCTGTATATGCGTCAACTATAGGTTGTTTCGGGGTTGGCATGTAAGTCCCAAATTCGTTTTTTACACCTCGTTGATGTGCCCAATACGGTAAAGTTGCAGGACGCTGTATTTCACCGGCCATCCATTGGCCGGTCTTACGACTGGCACGTTTAAAAACCCCATGTCCAATACTTTCTGATATGTAAAGAGTTTGAATGTATTTTCCAGATTCGTCAGCCAACCAAATTGCAAAAAGTGGATGATTATGCTCTTTACCTTTCTCAAACTGAATAGATATTTTTGTTCCATTATTGTTTTCACCGTATTTTTCTTGTGAAAAGACTTCAGGTTTCTTTTTTGCCGAAATTGTAACCGACAAAATCAATAAAGCTGCTAAAATTATTTTTGTTTTCATCTCGTTTTTTTTATTCAAAATTAGACTTTAATTACGAATTAGATTTTAATTATTATTCCAATTGTTGGTAGGATTGTACCACCAAAATTATCTTCCAACTGACGCAACTGATAATTGTTAGCATCTTTAAAAACCACCACACCATCTTTATTTTTATTTGTATAAATCGGAGCACTTTCTGATTTAAATATATATGCATTCTGAATATCGGTGTACAAATTTAGTACCCATTTTTTGAAATAAAACTCTTTATCTATTCTAATATCCAATTGGTGTGAACTTTTCAGCCTTTTGGCATTGTATTGTGAATAATCAAGATAGGGTTGATTTGTAATATCCCAAGCAGATTTTAAACTTGATTTTACCTCATCAATTGGAGTATACGGTGCACCACCAATAAATCTCCAACGTGTTGCTATATTCCAGTTTTTTGGTAATTTATAGCTGGCAATTAGATTAACTAAATGTTTTGAATCCCAAGATGAAGGTCTATATGTACCGCTTATATCTGTAAATTCACTTCGAAAAAAAGTATAAGTTGCAGTAACATTCAAATTATTCATTTCCATAACTTTAGTCAAAAATTCAACACCATAAGCTCGTCCTTTGCCAGTCGATTCAATAAGTTCGTCGCCAATTTGTCCGAAATTTGTACCTTTGCTTGCAGTGCTAATACCTTCGTCAACTGACATCGGATAATAGATATATTGTTTATAGAAACCTTCAATTGTCATTCGCACTTTTTCCACAGGTCGGTATTCAAATCCCAAAATGGCTTGATTGGAAATAGTGAATCGCAAATTGTCATTCTGATTTGCTAAAGGACCATTAGTTGAATCGCGAAAACCAAGTGTAGTGTATCCGGGTTGTAATGCATAGCGACCTACATTAGCATTTAAATCCAATTTTTCGGACAGAGCATAAGAGGCAGACAAACGAGGTGATAGCTGATTAAGAGGATTACGCATATTGTTATTATAATCAATTCCAATTGTACTAACTCCAAACGACAACTTTAACAAATCATCAAAATATTCGTCTGATATCTGAGCAAATGCCTGATAACCAAATAAATTAATTTGGGTTTTATAACTTAATGTATCAAGAACTCCAGTATTGAAAAACAATCTTTTTGTTTCATTACTATAATGTGAATATTTCAACCCGGCTCCTACCTGAAGTTTAAATGGTAATTTGGTAAAAGTTCGTTCGTAGCGCAATTTATTTTCGGCTTCATCTGATAAATAATCTGAAGTTTTCCCCAAACTTTCATTATTATTTTTGTATTTGAAATTGGCATTACGCAACATATTACGACTAAGCACCCACGTATCAAAATACTTTTCACCAAAATGTTTATATACTGTACCTACTGTATAATTCCATTGTTTGTAAGTTGGAAGATACGATAAAATATATTTTTGTGACTCTGTACCAGTTGTTTCCAATTCTGTGTTCAATACCATATCGTCAATAGCACCAATTCCTATAAAAGAAATCTCATTCTTTTTGTCAATTTGATATTTGTATTTAACCTGAAAATCGTTGTAAGTTGGTAAAAATGGTAAACCAATTGCTTTAAATAAAAATTGCAGATAAGACTGGCGAGCTGAAACTATAAATGTGGAATTTTTACCAATTGGACCATCCAAAGTAAGAGCTGCATCAGAGGCACCAACTGATAATTTACTATGAATTCGGTCCTTACTGCCATCTTTTTGACGAATTTCCATCACCGAACTTAATGCATTTGTACGATTTGCCGGAAATGCACCTGTATAAAAGTTGATTTCCCTCACAAAATCGGGATTGATAATACCAACCGATCCACCTGATGAACCTTGAGTGGCAAAGTGATTGATAACCGGAATTTCTATACCGTCAAGATAAAAAACATTTTCGGAAGGACCACCACCACGTACAATTAAATCGCTACGATTTGGATCGGTAACTCCTACGCCGGGAAGTGCCTGAACTACTTTAGAAATATCGCGGTTGGCACCGGCACTTTTTTCAATTTCCTGAACACCAACCGATAATACTGAAATTGGACTTTCAATGCGTTTAGCGTTCAAATTTTGACGAACAGTTACTTCTTGTAAAGCAACAGCAGTTTCATTAATTGGAATATCAACAAAAACTGTTTGATTACCTTGTACCTGAATTTCGGAAGATATAGTTTTTTCAAAACCTATCGATTGAACTATCAGTTTTTTGAAACCGGGTTCAATACCTGTAAAAATAAAATTTCCGTCCAAATCGGAGGTTGAACCAATTGTTGTACCTTGAATAAGAATACCTGCAAATTCTAAAGGTGCATTTGTTTTTGCATTGAAAACCCTACCTTTAATTATACCTTTTTGAGAAAAAACCTGTACCGAAAGAATGAGAATGAATAAAAGAACACAATACTTTTTCATATTTTATTTGAATTTATCACTGTTATTATTGAATCTTGATTGTAAAACATCGTTTCAATTAAATAGTTTAACTGTTTTGATAAATTTCGTTATTGAAAAAATCTATTGTATTGCAGAATATATTTACAGTACATTAGAAGAATACTTTGAAATAACTGCAAATTTTCTATTCTAACTTCTTTGACTTTGACACCATATCAACCAAATATACAATTGATTGAAATGAAATTCCAGAATGTAAACTTAAACCTATTTCGCAAGTTCTACTAGTTGAATATCCATATTTAATTTCATTTGGCAACTGACTTTTTAAATCTTTCAAACCATGTTTATTCAATTCCGGAAATGAAAAACCTCTATCACCAGCAAATCCACAGCAATTAGTTTCGGGAATAATTACTTTAGTTGCGCATTTTTCAGCCAATTCGACGATCTTCTCTTCCAATCCCATTTTTTTCATGCTGCAAACAGTAAATACTGTAATAGTTTCGTTTAATGGCGTAATTGTCAAATTTGGCATTAAATAATCATTAATAAATTCGACAGGTTCGTAAAGTTTTAAGCCCGATTTCATATTTTCTTTCATCGTAAAGAGGCAAGGACTCATATCACAAAGAACCGGATATTTACCATTTTCACTTGCTTTTAGTAGTTCAGTTTCTAACTCATTCGACTTTTTTAATCCTGCTTCTGTGTAGCCTTTACTCGAAAATGCCATTCCACAACACAAATCATTTAATTTTTCAGGATAAATAACTTCAAAACCAGCTTTGTGAATAAGCTCAACCATCTTTACAGATAATTGTTTTTCCTTTTTATGATCACTGGAAACACCCATTGAACGGTTGATACACGATGGGAAATAAACCACTTTTTGAGCAGATTTCGCTTGATTTTTCTGTTCCCAATTAACGTTTCGAGCACCAAGTGGCATATATTTATTCCACAATGGGATTCTGTTTCCTGACAACCGCCGCAATCCTCCAGCTATCAATCCCATTAATTTTGTTCCAAATAATGAATGAAAAAATCCTACAAAATTAAGCGCAATTCGTATTATTGAAGTTACAAATTTCATTCGATTGGCTATTGCCAAAGCAGTGTTTTGATTGCTACCAATATCTTCAGTTCTTAGATTTTTAATAAGTTTACCTGTATCAATTTTTACAGGGCAACTGATGGCACATAAACCATCAGTAGCACAAGTTTCATTACCATAATATTTAAAATCATTTGCAAGTGATGCAGCAATATGTGGTTCGTGACCACTTTTTGCCAATTTAGCCATTTCGCGATACACCACAATTCGTTGACGAGGACTTAATGTTAACTCTGCCGCTACACAAGTTGGTTCACAAAAACCACATTCTATACACTTATCAATTTTCTCGCTGGCAGCAGGTATTGGCTTTAAATTTTTAAGATGTACGGTTTCATCTTGGTTTAAAATAACACCTGGATTAAGCAGATTTTGAGGATCAAATATTGTTTTAATCTGCTTCATTAATTGATAAGCCTCACTCCCCCACTCCATTTCCACAAAAGGAGCCATATTTCTGCCGGTTCCGTGTTCCGCTTTGAGTGAACCATCATATTTTTTAACTACAATTTCGGCAACTTCAGCCATAAACTTTGCATAACGGTCAATTTCAGATTGAGTTCCAAAATCCTGGGTAAATACAAAATGAAGATTACCTTCAAGAGCATGACCAAAAATTACGGCTTCGTAATAACCCCATTTGTCGAAAAGAAGGTGTAAATCCAGAGTGGCTTCGGCTAGTCGTGGAACTGGAAATGCAACATCTTCAATAATTACTGTCGTTCCAGTTTTGCGCATAGCACCCACAGATGGAAATAATCCCTTTCTGATTTTCCATAAAAGATTATATTCTGAAGGAATTGAGGTAAAAACTATTGGTATTTCAGGAACAATAACTTTAACTGTATTAAGTATTGTTGTGATTTGATTTTGTAAAATCTGAAGTTCAGTGGCTCGAGTTTCAACTAAAATTGCTGATGCAAAAGGCGAAAGTGTTTTCAAATATTCAGGCATACCAATTTGATTTTCCACAGAACGTAAACCTGCTCTATCCATCAATTCAACAGCAGAAACCGGAGCAGATTTTAATAACGAAACTGCATTACAAGCATCCTCGATATTCGGAAAAATCATTAATGAACTAGCCTTAAAAGGATGTTCAATAACTGTTTTATAAGTTATTTCGGCTATAAAACCCAATGTGCCTTCCGAACCTATCATTAAGTGTTCAATTACATCAAAAGGATCATTATAATCAATCAATGCGTTAAGACTATAGCCGGTAGTATTCTTCATTTTGAATTTATGAGCAATACGCATACTCAATTCTTTATTGGCATTTACCGATGCGACCATTTCAGATATATCGGAAATCAATTGAGGATGAGACAACCGAAACAATTCCTTACTATTTTCATCTGAAGTATCGAGTAACGAACCATCAGCAAAAATGATTCGCATACTATCAACTGTTTTATACGAGTTTTGAGCAGTCCCACAACACATGCCACTAGCATTATTAGCAGCAATTCCTCCAATCAGAGCAGCATTGATGGAAGCCGGATCAGGACCTATTTTTCTACCATAAGGAGCAAGCAAAGTATTTACTTTTGAGCCAGTTAATCCCGGTTGAAGTCTGATTTTCAAACCACTCTGATCAATAGAGTACTTTTTCCATTCGTTTCCGACTATAATCAGCACAGAATCAGAAATCGACTGACCAGAAAGACTTGTGCCGCCCGCCCTAAAAGTTACAGGTATAGCCAACTTTGCGCATTCTTTAAGGATAAAAGTTACCTCAAGTTCGTCTTTTGCTTTAATTACTATTTTTGGAATAAGTCTGTAAAAACTGGCATCTGTACCGAAAGCCAGGGTGTGAAGTGGGTCAGTGAAAATTCTTTGTGAATCTATAAATTGTATAAGGTTTTGATATAGAACCTTATAATTTCCATTTAGCATCATGATTTGTGATTTAATTTCTTGTTGTAAAATTACTAAAAATACTGAATTACTGATAGAAAAAGATATTGTTTTACGAAAAAATAATTCAGAAAAAATAACATGCTGAATAATTTCACGTATACTGTTATTATTCCAAAAAAAAGTATTATATTTGCGGGCTCAAAATGCAGAAAAATTTTAAGTCACATTTTTAAATTTAAGGAGGAAACAAACAATAGCTAAACAATTAACCATCAAGCCCTATAGAGGGAGGGTGAAAGAACAACCCAACCGAATTAACGAAAAGATTAAAGGTCTAAAAGAAGTTCGTTTGGTAGGTGAAAATGTAGAACAAGGGGTTTACTCTTACGAGGAAGCCATTCGTCTAGCAGATCAACTCGAATTAGATTTGGTAGAAATCTCGCCAAATGCAGAGCCACCGGTTTGTAGAATTGTAGATTATCAAAAGTTTTTGTACCAATTAAAAAAACGTGAAAAAGAAGCCAAAGCAAAAACTGCGAAGGTAATCTTAAAAGAAATTCGTTTCGGACCACAAACTGATGATCACGATTTTAATTTCAAATTAAAACACGCTATTGGCTTTTTAAAAGAAGGCTGCAAATTGAAGGCGTATGTGTTCTTTAAAGGACGATCGATTCTTTTTAAAGAACAAGGTGAAATTCTTTTACTTCGTTTTGCTAATGAATTAGAAGAATATGCCAAAGTAGACCAATTGCCTAAATTGGAAGGTAAACGCATGATTATCATGATGTCTCCAAAAAAAGGAAAATAGGCAATTATTCAGTTCGAATTTTTACAACTAAAATAAAGTAACAATGCCAAAAATGAAAACTAACTCCGGTGCTAAAAAAAGGTTTACCCTTACCGGAACAGGAAAGATCAAAAGAAAACATGCTTTTAAAAGCCACATTTTGACTAAAAAAACAACCAAGCAAAAACGTAACTTAACTCATGCTGCTCTAGTACATCCAACAGACATGAACAACGTTAAAGCAATGCTTCGTTTGAGATAATAGTCAAAAAAAACTTTTTCAATCTAATTTTCAAAGTCTAAAATCGAATGTCTTTAGCCTCAAGTTCGCACTGAAAAGCGACGCTAACATTCACAAATCATTTAATTATGCCAAGGTCAGTAAACCACGTTGCTTCACGTAAAAGAAGAAAAAGAATTTTAAGCCTCACCAGAGGTTATTTCGGAGGTCGCCGCAATGTATGGACGGTAGCCAAAAACACATGGGAAAAAGGTTTGCAATATGCATACCGCGATCGTAAAAACAAAAAACGCAGCTTCCGTGGCTTGTGGATTCAACGTATTAACGCAGCTGCAAGATTGGAAGGAATGTCGTATTCAAAACTAATGGGCGCACTACACAAAGCAGGTATCGAAATGAACCGCAAAGTATTGGCCGATTTAGCAATGAATCACCCAGAAGCATTCAAAGCAATTGTAGTGAAAGCAAAAAATGCTTAGTATTTAAACACAAAAAAAACCGCTGAACAAACGTTCAGCGGTTTTTTTTTAATAATTTCTAAGTATAAAAGGTTCATCTTCTTCACAACTATTTGATTATTTTTGAAATAACAAGCAATGCGACAATATACATTTTAATCACGAATTAAGTGGTAAAAAAACGGTATTCCTAATGATTATTGTATTTATCTTATGCGCATCAAACCTAATTCGTCCTTTATAGCAAAGTAAAAATACGTGACAAATTATCTTTTAGAATAGTTTTTTATTTCCTTTATTTCCAGCAATTTGTTTGTTTTCCTATTCCTATTGTAAAGACACGTTAAATCGCATCTACTTCCCTTTCAGTAAAGCTTCCAGTTTAAATAATTCATCTCGATATTGTGCAGCTTCAAGAAATTCAAGTTTCTTGGCTGCGTCCTGCATTGCTTTTTTGGTACGAGCAATTGCTTTTTCTAATGCCGGTTTTGACATATATTGCACAACCGGATCAGCTGCAATTCCTTGTGATAATTCAGGTTCGATATATGCATTTGGTTCTGCTTTGCTGAAAGAGTTTCGTTCACCTTTAATAATGGCTGTAGGTGTAATTCCATGTAATTCGTTATATGCCAACTGTTTTTCACGACGTCGATTGGTTTCCGAAATTGTTTTTGCCATACTGTCGGTAATTTTATCAGCATACATAATTACACGTCCGTTCAGATTTCGTGCAGCGCGCCCTGCAGTCTGTGTGAGCGATCTATGTGAACGCAAAAAACCCTCTTTATCAGCATCCAAAATAGCTACTAATGACACTTCGGGCAAATCCAACCCTTCGCGCAAAAGATTAACTCCCACCAACACATCGTAAACGCCACGGCGTAAATCTTCCATAATCTGCACCCTGTCAAGTGTATCCACATCGGAGTGAATATAATTACAACTGACACCCATTTTACCTAAATAATCGGTCAATTCTTCTGCCATTCGCTTAGTGAGTGTAGTGACTAATGTTCTTTCACTTTTTTCAGTTCGTACAGTAATTTCTTCCAACAAATCATCTATCTGATTCAAGCTGGGACGAACATCAATTATCGGGTCAAGTAAACCTGTTGGGCGAATCAACTGATCTACAACAATTCCCAGACTTTTTTCCAATTCGTAATCGGCAGGAGTTGCACTAACATAGATGGTTTGAGGGGCAAGCTCTTCAAATTCCTCGAATCGTAATGGGCGATTATCTTTGGCAGAAGGTAAGCGAAAACCATAATCCACCAGATTTTGTTTTCGTGCCGCATCGCCACCAAACATGGCGCGGATTTGAGATATGGAAACATGACTTTCGTCAATCACCATCAAAAAATCTTTGGGAAAATAATCCATTAAGCAAAACGGACGACTTCCGGCAGCACGACCATCGAAATATCGCGAATAGTTCTCAATTCCTGAACAATAACCGAGTTCTTTAATCATCTCAATATCATAATTTACACGTTCGTAAATACGTTTCGCTTCGTAGTTTTTGTCAATTGAACGGAAATAATCGACCTGACGGTTCATATCTGCTTCAATGTGCTGAATTGCATTGGCAGTGGCCTCTTTTGTAGTAACAAAAATACTTGCAGGATAAATTTTATAATAATCACAGTTCTGGATTATATGAAAATTGATAGGATCTACAGTTTGAATTTCTTCAATTTCATCGCCCCAAAACACAACCCGCAAAACAAAATCTGCATACGCTAAAAAAATATCAACCGTATCGCCTTTCACCCTGAAATTTCCCCGATTAAGTTCTATTTCATTTCGGGTATATAAAATATCTACCAAAGTCCGTAAAAAAACATTGCGAACCACTTTCTGACTACGTTGAATTTCAATAACATTGCTGGTAAAATCATCCGGATTACCCATACCATAGATACATGAAACCGACGAAACAACCAATACATCCCTCCTACCCGACAATAATGCCGAGGTAGTTGCCAATCGTAATTTTTCTATTTCCTGATTAATGGATAAATCCTTTTCTATATATGTATCAGAAACAGGCATATATGCTTCAGGTTGATAATAATCGTAATAAGATACGAAATACTCAACAGCATTTTCGGGAAAAAAAGCCTTGAATTCACTGTACAATTGAGCAGCCAGAGTTTTATTGTGACTTAGAATAAGTGTGGGACGCTGCACCTGTTCAACTACATTGGCTATCGAAAAAGTTTTTCCCGATCCTGTAACACCCAATAATGTTTGATAAGGAATATCGGCACGCAAACCCTCAACCAGTTGCTTTATAGCTTCAGGCTGATCACCAGTTGGACGAAAGGGAGAGACAAGTTTAAAAGGCACTAGTGTAAAGTTAATTTGAAAATGTGACAATTTGAAAATTTGAAAATGAAATGAATCAATGATTTAAGTATATTTAAATAAGCCATTATCGTCATAACATAACACTAGTTTTAAAAGGTTTGATGTTTATCCGTCAGTTGGAGTATAATGTTTGAAAGGTTTGATTCAAACAAGCTAATCTTCTAATGGCATAATTAACCACAAAATTATGTACAAAAATATGCCCGGAAATCCTACTGACATAATTGATAATAAAGCATAAGCAACACGCACAACGGTTGGATCCCATTGAAAATAATCTGCAATTCCGGCACATACTCCAGCCAAAAGCTGGTTTTTCGACCTTTTAAGTTTCTTGTTCATAAGTAAAAAATTGATGAATGAATAATGAAACAAAGTAACAAAAAAATTATTGAAATAAAAAGTACTTAATAACTTTATATTAAAATAATATTATTGAGTGTTTTTTGTATTTCAAAAACAAACTGAATTAATCAATCTGAAATTAATAATTTAACATATAAATCGTCTTAAATCTTTTGTCTTGGTTCTTGGTTCTTCTATATAATCACTTATTTCTGAATCATTTTCACAATCTTATCACTTTCAAAACCATTTTTCACCAACTTATCAATCAGAGTATTATAAAGTAATTCGTCCATCTGTTTGGTTCGTGACAATATCCACAAAGTTTCTCGCTTAGGATCGGAAACTACAGCCCACGAATAATCGTCGGCAAGATCGATAATCCAGTAATCACCTTTGAATGGCCAGAAAAACTGCACTTTCAGTTTTGCATTTCCAGAGTTTTCAACTACAAAAGCTTTACCTTTAATATCATTTGGATTACCGTCCTTCAAGGATTGGTTAAATACTTCTATGTAACCATCTTTTGGTGTATAAGTAGCTTTAACATTTATACAACCACGTTCAAAGAACTGAGGATAAGAAGCTAATTCATACCATGTTCCTGAATAACGTTTCAAATCAACCGAATCTACTGGTCGAAGTGTTGTTTGAGGTTCACATCCATAACAACTTATTGCAATAAAAAGGCCAGTAATGACAGATTTTAGTTGTGTTTTCATAATGTTTTGTAATTATCGCTTTTATAT
>JBMOHG010000007.1:0-24143 GCA_049317965.1 Paludibacter sp. | reverse complement strand
AAGCTTTACATGCCAAAACGTTAGGATTTGTACATCCACGCACGGGAGAATTTATACATTTCGAAAGTGAATTGCCCGACGACATGCAGCAGTTGATTGATAAGTGGCGTGGGTATGCCAAAACGATGGAATAAGATGCCCCCAACCCCTAAAGGGGAGTTAAGGTTAGTATCGTTTTACCTGTTTTTTGGTTCTTTTAAAGTTCAAATAAACCAATACAAATTTAATTCTCCGTCAGTTGACGGACAAGGAGTTATCATTATGAAAAAAAATATTGCCATTGTTGCCGGCGGTGATTCGTCGGAAGTAGTAGTTTCGCTCAAAAGTGCAGCGGGATTATATTCGTTTATGGATAAAGACCGTTATAATTTGTACATTGTTACCATTGTAGGTAAAATATGGCAAGTGGAATGGTCTGATTCAGAGAAAATTACCATTGACAAAAACGATTTTAGTTTTACTCGAAATGGTGAAAAAACTAATTTTGATTTTGCCTACATTACTATTCACGGAACTCCCGGCGAAAACGGGATTCTTCAAGGTTATTTTGAATTAATTGGTTTGCCATATTCATGTTGTGGAGTTTTGGCCGCTGCTGTTACTTTCAATAAATTTACATGCAATCAATATTTAAAAGGATTTGGTGTAAAAGTTTCAGAATCACTTGTTTTGCGGGCTGGGCAATCAGTTACAAATGAAGAAGTGGCTCAAAAAATTGGTTTCCCGTGCTTTGTAAAACCAAACGTTGGAGGTAGTAGTTTTGGTGTGACGAAAGTAAAAACTATCGAGCAGGTTCAACCTGCCATCGAAAAAGCATTTGCCGAAGGAAGCGAAGTGATGATTGAAGCATTTTTGGCAGGAACAGAAATAACTTGCGGAATATATAAAACCAAAACCAAATCGCAGGTTTTACCTGTAACAGAGGTGGTAAGCGAAAATGAATTTTTCGATTATGATGCAAAATATAAAGGTCAGGTACAGGAAATTACTCCCGCTCGTATAAGTGACCACCTGACCGAACGCGTTCAAAAACTCACTTCGGCCATTTACGATATTTTGGGATGTAAAGGAATAGTTCGGATTGATTATATTATTTCGGAAGGTGATGTAATTAATTTGTTGGAAGTAAATACTACGCCGGGAATGACTACCACCAGCTTTATTCCTCAACAAATAGCAGCTGCGGGGTTGGATATAAAAGAAGTGATGACCGAAATTATAGAAAATGAAGCCACCTAAATGCCCAATTGGGGCATTTAAGTTCATTTACATAAATATTATTACCCAATAGGATTGTTTCAAATTACCCCTTGGGGTTTATGAGGCTATAAATTATGAAAACAATAAACGAAATATCGCAGATAATCAACTCCGAACTGGAACATATAGATTGGAATAAAAAGCCACACGGACTTTACGAACCAATTGGTTATGTGCTAAATATGGGTGGAAAACGTATTCGCCCAGCATTAACTTTGATGGCATGCAATATGTTTTCTGACGATGTTCATCAAGCTTTGAATTCGGCAATTGGCTTGGAAATTTTTCATAACTTCACTTTGCTGCACGATGATATAATGGACAAAGCTGATGTTCGTCGCGGACAACCTACAGTTCACAAAAAATGGGACGACAATACAGCTATTCTTTCGGGTGATGTAATGCAAATAGCTTCATATCAATTTATTGCCAAAACTCCCGAAGCACATCTCAAACGGACTTTGGATTTGTTTTCTCAGACAGCAGCGGAAATTTGTGAAGGTCAGCAATATGATGTTGAATTTGAACATCGTGATAAAGTGACTTCAGATGAATATCTGGAAATGATACGATTGAAAACAGCAGTATTGCTGGGTGCGGCACTTCAAATTGGTGCTTGGATTGGTGGAGCTGATGAAAAAGAAGCACAATTGCTTTACGATTTTGGAATTAACATTGGCTTGGCTTTTCAATTGAAAGACGATTTGCTTGATGTGTATGGAAATGAAGCCACTTTTGGCAAAAAGATAGGTGGTGATATTCTGGCTAACAAAAAAACCTTATTATTAATTCATGCACTTGAAAATGCAAAGAATGAAGATGCAATCGAATTAGAAAATTTATTACAACTTTCAATAGATAAGGTAATAGAAACCAAATTTGCTAAAATGACTGATGTTCTCGATTTGAAAGAATGGATTCAACAATCGGCAGAAAAAATGGCAACTGATAAAATTAATGCCATGACTACACTTTTTAGTCGACTTGGTTCGAAAGAAATTTGCGAAGACAAGATGCAATATTTCTATGATAAGGCAGTCGCAAAACTAAAAAAAGTTTCAGTTTCGGAGAATAGAAAAGCAGAATTGATTAAATTAGCTGAAAATTTGATGGTTAGATTGGATTAATTAATTATCTTTGTGGGCAGTAAATTGTAAATTGTCAAATTGTCAATTCTTAGTTATGCCATATCGTCGATTACCAAATACTGATCAAGCTCGTTTAAGAGCACTTCGCACCGCAATACTACAAGCAGACAAACAAGATTTTGGCGACATTGTTATTTCGTTTAAAGTTATCCACGAAGCCAAAACCTACCTGAATATTTTCGAAAAACAACTAGCTCAATATCAGCAAACACTTGATAGTCAGGTTTCTGCTAATAAGCGTTATCAGTTGATTGTTCACAATGCCCGATTATACATTTCCCATTTTATTCAAGTATTTAACCTTTCTGTCATCAGAGGCGATATAAAAAAGGATCACAAACTTTTTTATCAATTAGACCCCAATGTGCATACTGTTCCGGATTTAAGTACCGAAAATGCTTTACTTCAGTGGGGAAAATACATTATTGATGGTGAAAATGAACGGATACGTAATGGCGGTTTACCAATTTATAATCCACCAATAGCTAAAGTAAAGGTTCATTATGAGGTTTTTAAAGAATATAAATCAACTCAAAAACTCTATCAAAATACTACCAACAGAAATTGGGAAGAATTGGTAAGCTTAAGAGAAAAGGGCGATGTTATTATTCTCGATATGTGGAATCAGGTAGAAAATAAATTTAAAGACATTTCTCCTTATTCGCGCTTAAAAAAATGTCAGTCTTTTGGTTTGGTATATTATTATCGAAAAGGTGAAGCTGAACTGACCCCTAAAGATGATCAAACAGACCAGTAATTCATTATATATCAACGTACTGTATGTTATTTCTCAGATTCAATTAATTTTGATGCTGTAAAAACTTTATCCATTTTAATGTCATTTTCGCTAACAGGAATTTCAGGTAATAATTGAAAATCGAATGCAACCCCCCATTTAGGAATTTTTAGTTCCGAAAAAAAACGATCATAATATCCTTTTCCGCGCCCTAATCTATTACCAACTAAATCGAAAGCAATTCCCGGAACTATCACTAAATCAATTATTCCGTTGTAGATTTCGTTAGTTTCCGGCTCACTAATTCCCAATTTCCCCTTTTTTAATTGTTCATCGGAACTGAATTTTTTTAGCGTCAAATTCTCACCATTTATCGAAGGAAGTAATATAATCTTTGTTTCGCTCCATTTCTTTGCAATTTTATGAGTTGGTAGTTCATCGTTAGTTGACCAATAAATTAATATGGTTTTATACGATTGAAATTCAGGCATTAATTCAATTTTGTCAAATACTTTGTTTGCTTCTTCACTAACTTGAAAATCTGATAGTTGTTTCTTTAATTCTTTTATATGTTCGCGTATTTGTTGCTTTTCAAGATAAACAGCATCATTCTTTTCTCGATTCATAGGTAGTTTTAAATTTTTAAATAATTTCTTAGGTTCAGATTTTTTCATATTCATTCTAATATTGCAAAAATAATAAATTTGTTGGCACGAAAACGGTTATTCAAAACTATTATCAAAAAAACAATTGATTTATCGTTGTTAATTCACTTTTTATTCATAATTTTGACAAATCAATTTATTTGTTTACAAATAAATCACTAAACCTCTGATTACTATGAAGAAAACTTTCTCCATACTTGTAATTATTATTTTTTGTCCGTCTATTTTTTCTCAAATTTCAAGTGTAGTTCCATCCTCATCTTCCATTGCACTTACATCTGTTGCCGATACGCATTCTTGGTCGGCATTTAATAATCCTGCCATGTTGGGTTATATTGAGCAATCCGAATTTGGTATTCAATACGAAAATCGGTTTTTAATTTCTGAACTTTCAACCAAAAGCGTTCAATATGGATTATCTACAAATTTAGTAAATGCCGGAATTTCCTTTTCGCATTTTGGTTATTCGCTTTATAACGAGATGCTTATTGGACTTGGATTTGCCCGAAATTTCTCAGACAAATTTGCCATCGGCGTACAATTTAATTATTATACCGCTTTTTTCAATGCTTCAAATTCCTATCATGGTGCTTTGTTACCACAAATTGGAGTTTCAACAAAACTTTCACCCTCGTTAAGTTTAGGATTCAACACCTTTAATCCATTTCAAGCCAACATTAAAACAAATTATACTGTAAAACGAATTCCCAGTATTTTTAGTTTTGGTTCGGAGTATTTTTTTAATACCGATTTTGTTTGGCGTACTCAAATTGATAAAGAAATAAGCAGTAATTATCGTTTTTCTACTGGTTTTGATTATGTCATGATGCAAAAGATGACTGTAAAATTAGGAATATACGGGTCTGAATATTTAGTACCCTGTATTGGCATTGGTCTCAAAACCGGAAGGATTAAAATGGATTTGAATTGCGAACTTCATCCTTTGTTGGGTTTAAACTCCATGGCAGCAATACGATACTGCTTCGTAAAATAGTTAAGACTTGAATTTTGTCTTTCCAATTATTCCAATTTCAACATGTCGAAACGTTTGTTTAATCTCATTCTAGTTCTATTATTTTTCACTTGTTACTCAAGTGCACAAGATGCCGTAGTAACTACCGAACAACTAATTGCCGATATTTTTGAACAATATACTGCCGAAAGTGAGGATGATATCGATTATGACACATTTTACGAGGATTTGATTTATTGCTCTCAAAATCCAATTAATTTAAATCTGGCTACCCGAGAAGAGCTTGAAAAGTTGGCGTTTTTGTCGGACAACCAAATTGAAAACATTGTTTCACATATCTATCGGCTTGGTCAGTTACAGACCATATTTGAATTACAATTAGTTGAGGGATTGGATATGACTGATATACGACGAATGCTTCCATTTGTGGTAGTTGGAATTGGTAATGATTTATCCAAAAATATATACTGGCAGGACTTGTTGAGATATGGAAAAAACGAATTGTTTTTTCGGCTTGACAAGGGAATTGAGACAAAAGAAGGTTATCAGTTTTTACCTGAAGAAGAGGAAAATACACCTTCAACTTCAAAAAATTACTTAGGAAATTCCCTTTATCATTCATTAAAATATCGCTTTCATTTCAAGGACAGAGTTCAGATTGGATTTACTGCCGAAAAAGATGCAGGTGAGCCTTTTTTATCAAAAACTCACGTTGGATATGATTTGTATTCGCTAACTGCACGATTGAATAATTTTGGAAAAGTGAAAACCCTAGTTGTAGGAGATTTTCGCGCAAATTTTGGACAAGGATTGGTGCTCAGGCCTGAATTTGGAATGGGAAAATCATCTTATGTATTGAATGTTAGCCCTCGAAATTCAGGATTAAAAAAATATAGTTCAACAGATGAATATAATTTTTTCCGAGGCGCAGGAGCTACTGTACGCATGGGAAAATGTGATATCACAGCGTTTTATTCCAACAAAATGATAGATGGTGATACTGTAAACGGCATTTTTTCGAGTATTTACAAAACTGGATTACATAGAACTGTTGATGAAACGAACAAGAAACACACAATAAATCAACAAGTTGGTGGTGGTAATATTACCTATAATTTTTCGAATTTACAGCTCGGTTTCACGGCTGTTCATACCGAACTTAATAATAAATTAGAACCGGATAAATCAGTTTATAACTATTTTTATTTTTCAGGCAATCAACAAACAACAGCAGGTTTTCATTATCGACTTCGTTGGCAAAAACTCAATCTTTTTGGCGAAACTGCTATGACCGATAATGCAGCAATGGCAACACTTAATGGCTTTTCATATAGTCCTCTATCTCAGGTAAGTCTGGTGTTCTTGCAACGATACTATTCTCCACTTTTCGATACGTTTTATGCAACTGCATTTTCTGAAACTTCGAGAATAAATAACGAAAGTGGATATTATTTTGGAGTTGAATTGAGGCCGTTTAAAAAATGGCGAATTGCTGTTTATGCTGATAGTTATCGTTTTCCGTGGCCTAAATATGGTATTGATGCTCCTTCAATTGGGACGGATTATTTACTACAGGCCGACTTTGCAGCAAAGCGAAATATCTCGATGTTTTGGCGATTCAAATTTGAAGAAAAACAAGCTAATTTTACCGGAACAACTTCCATAATGCCAGTTTTAGTGCCCAACAAGAAAGCATCATTGCGTTATAATCTAACTTACTTTTTTGGTAGCTTTAGTTTTAAAAATGTTATTGAAGGAAATTTGGCTAGAGAAGCCGACGAAAACTGGACCTATGGTTTAATTGCTTCGCAAGATATAAGTTACAAATTTTCGAATTTTCCACTCAAATTTGATTTGCGTTTTCAATTCTTTGATGCCACAAATTACGAAAACCGTTTTTATTCCTACGAAAAAGATGTTCTTTATGCTTTTTCAATTCCAATGTATTATGGCTTGGGCAGTCGTTATTATGCTAATATTCAATACGAAATAAATAATCAATTATCAATTTGGTTCAAAATAGCACAAACTACTTATGCCGACGAACGAGAATCGTTGAGTAGTGGCAATGAAACAATCAACGGTAACCGAAAAACAGATATGAGATTGATGCTGAAATGGAATTTTTAAATTTCACGAGAATTAACTTGAATTTCTGTTGTAAAACATAAATATTGATGAATCATATTCAAAAAACAAGTGTTTACTTTACACTTGTTTAAATGCATTGAATTTTGAAGCAAATAAATTCAATATAATCCTAAATATCAACCATATACAATTTATTGTTGTAAATTGTGAATTGTCAATGAATTAATGACTACTACTTTTTATCAAAATAAAGATACTTTTCTCATCGCAGCCGATTGCATCATTATGGGTTTTAGGGAAAATGAGTTACATATTCTTATAACCCGCCGCCCCTTTGAACCGTTGAAAGGTGGTTGGTCGTTGATGGGTGGTTTTGTGAATGCGACAGAAAGTATCAACGAAGCAGCCGAGCGAATTTTTGGTGAATTTACCGGGATTCAAGATATTTTCATGGAGCAGGTAGGTGCTTATGGAGAGATTAATCGCGACATTGGAGAGCGTGTTATCTCTATTGCTTTTTATGCATTGGTAAATATTGACGAATTTGATACTTCGCTTGCAGAAAAATATGATGCACGATGGGTTCGCTTAACGCAATTGCCTGAGCTGGTTTTTGACCACAATAAAATGGTAAAAGATACGATTGGAATCCTGCAGCGAAAGGCTGCCGTAAAACCTATTGGTTTCAATTTATTGGGAGAGCAATTTACCCTACCTACTTTACAAAGTCTGTACGAATCAATTTATCAGGAAAGTATCGATAAACGTAATTTCAGGAAGAAGCTAATGACAATGGATATTTTGGAGAAGCTGGACGAAAAAGACAAAAGCTCTTCCAGAAAAGGAGCATTTTATTATAAATTCAATAAAGAAAAGTACGATCAACTGATACAACAAGGATTGCATTTTTCATTATAAAAGACAAGCCCCAAACCCCTAAAGGGGCTTTATGACGCAGTTTCTAAATGTGGTATGCAGAGGTTAAATTTTTTTTGAAACAATAAGTGTAATTAAAACGCTTATTGAGATAAATTAAGACTTAGGAATCTTAAAATTGTAAATAGTAAATTACCAAATAGTAAATATATTTATGTTAGAAGCATTAAAAGAAGAAGTATTTCAAGCCAATCTGGATTTGGTGAAACATGGATTAGTGATTTTTACATGGGGCAATGCCAGTGCTATCGATCGCGCAACCGGACTTGTAGTAATCAAACCATCGGGCGTTTCGTACGAAGACATGAAAGCAGAAGATATGGTAGTGGTGAATTTAGACGGAAAAGTAATTGAAGGTAAGTACAAACCATCGTCGGACACAGCAACTCATCTTGTATTCTACAAAGCTTTCCCCAACATTGGTGGCGTGGTTCACACCCACTCTACTTATGCCACAGCATGGGCACAAGCAGGATGTGATATTCCAAACATTGGTACAACTCATGCCGACTATTTCAGCGATGGTATACCTTGCACACGTGATATGTCGCAAGCCGAAGTAGAAGGTGAATACGAGTTGGCAACCGGAAATGTAGTGGTTGAAAGATTCAACGGATTGAATCCAGACTTTATTCCATGTGTATTGGTAAAAAATCACGGACCATTTTCGTGGGGTAAAAATGTTCACGATGCTGTTCACAATGCCGTAGTGATGGAACAAGTTGGTAAAATGGCGTATATTGCTTATGGCGTAAATCCAAATCTTACAATGAATCCGCATTTGATTAAAAAGCATTTCTTTAGGAAACACGGACCCGGAGCTTATTATGGGCAATAAATAACCCCTACCCCTAAAGGGGAACTATGCAAGTCCGTCTTCTATAGTCCATTTTAGATTTATGGGAAATAATTAAAATACTAACAATTCTTATCCCCCTTTAGGGGTTAGGGGTAATAAAAAACAATAATAATAACAAAACATGCTTCAACTCCCCTTTAGGGGTTGGGGGTAAATTTAAATGATTATGACTTACAAAGATTTAGAAGTATGGTTCATTACCGGAGCTCAATTGCTTTATGGTGGTGACGCAGTAGTGGCAGTAGATGCACACTCAAATGAAATGGTAGCAGGTTTGAACGCCTCAGGTAATCTTCCTGTAAAAGTGGTTTATAAAGGAACCGCTAATTCTTCTTCAGAGATTTCTGAAATTATGCGTGCTGCCAATGGTGACACAAAATGTATTGGTATGATTACCTGGATGCACACTTTCTCTCCGGCTAAAATGTGGATTCATGGATTGATGGATTACAAAAAACCATTGCTTCACCTTCACACACAGTTTAACGCACAAATTCCGTGGTCGGAAATTGACATGGATTATATGAACCTGAACCAATCGGCTCACGGTGACCGTGAATTTGGTTTTATAACAAGTCGTCTGCGTAAACCCCGCAAAGTGGTGGTTGGATTCTGGAAAGACAAATCAACTCACGATAAAATTTCCGGCTGGATGCGCGTATGTGCCGGATGGGCAGATGCACAAAATATGCAAATCATCCGTTTTGGTGACAATATGAACAACGTGGCTGTAACAGACGGAGACAAAGTAGAAGCTGAAATCCGTTTGGGTTACCACGTAGACAATGCACCTATCGCAAAATTAGTACCTTACGTAGCTGCAGTTACCGAAGCTGAAATTGATGCATTGGTTGCTGAATACGAAAAACTTTATGATTTTGCTGATGATTGCAAAAAAGGTGCTGAGAAACATATTTCTGTACGTCAGGCTGCTGCTCAGGAAATTGGTTTACGCCGTTTCTTGCAAGATAAAAACGCTACAGCATTCACTACCAGCTTCAACGAGTTGGAAGGAATGTCTCAGTTGATGGGCTTTGCTTCACAACGATTAATGGCCGAAGGATACGGTTTTGGTGCAGAAGGTGACTGGAAAACTGCTGCTCTTACCCGCACAATGTGGGTTATGGCTCAAGGCTTACCAGGCGGTTGTTCATTCCTCGAAGATTATGTGTTGAACTTTGACGGTGCTAATAGTGCCATCCTTCAGTCACACATGTTGGAAATCAACCCAGAAATTGCAAAAGCAAAACCACGTATCGAAGTTCACTTCTTAGGAATTGGTGATGCAGGTGTTTGTGCCCGTTTGGTATTTCAGGCTCACGAAGGAGAAGGTATTGCTGCAACAATCGTAGATATGGGCAACCGTTTCCGTATGATTGTGAATGAAGTAAAAGTAATTGAACCACAAGCGTTGCCAAAATTACCTGTTGCTTGTGCATTGTGGATTCCACAACCAAACCTTGAAATAGGTGCTGGTGCATGGATTGTTGCTGGTGGAACTCACCATTCAAGCTTCTCATTTGCTATCTCTACCGAAATGATGGAAGACTATGCTGAAATCGCAGATTTGGAAATGTTGATTATCGACAAAGACACCAATATCCGCAACTTCAAACAAGACATTCGTAACAACGAAGTGTATTATATGTTGAATAAAGCTTTAAGATAAATTAATTTGAGAATTTGAAGATTTGAAAATTAGAGAACAAGTTAATAATTGCTCTTTAATTTACAAATTCTCTTATTTTCAAATTTTCAAATTGAATATATGAAATACGTTATAGGTTTAGATTATGGAAGCGACTCAGCCCGTGCGGTTGTGGTAAACGCCGAAACAGGCGAAGAACTGGCTTCATCAGTAAAATATTATCCTCGTTGGATGGAAGGAAAATATTGCGTTCCTACCGCCAATCAATATCGTCAACACCCACAAGATTATGTGGATGCATTGGAATATACCGTGAAAGATGCTCTTTCAAAATGTCCTGCCGGAACGGGCGAGCAAGTTGTAGGTATTGCATTCGACACTACCGGAAGTACACCTGTGTTTACCGACAAAAATGGTACTCCGCTCTCATTACTGCCTGAATTTGCCGAAAATCCGAATGCCATGTTTGTGCTTTGGAAAGATCATACTGGAATTAAAGAAGCTCAGGAAATCAATGATTTGGCTGCTAAATGGGATATCGACTACACATCTTACGAAGGTGGAATTTATTCGTCGGAATGGTTCTGGGCTAAAGCATTGCATGTATTGCGTGCCGACGAAAAAGTGCGCAATGCAGCTTATTCAATTGTAGAACATTGCGACTGGATGCCGGCATTGCTTGCTGGCAATACCAATCCTCATGAAATTTGCCGTAGTCGTTGTGCTTCAGGACACAAAGCCATGTGGCTGGAAAAATGGGGTGGTTTACCATCTGAAGAATTTTTGACAGCACTTGATCCAGTGTTGGCTGGTTACCGTGAAAGACTTTATTCTGAAACTTGCCCAACTGATAAAAAGGTTGGTAATTTGACTTCAGAATGGGCGGCTCGTTTGGGATTAACTACAAACGTGGCTATTGCAGTGGGTGCTTTTGATGCTCACACAGGTGCTGTTGGCGCTGAAATAAAACCGGGTTCATTGGTTCGTATCATTGGAACTTCAACCTGCGATATTATGGTAACAAGTTATGAGGAATTGGGCAGTAAACTTATTCCGGGCATTTGCGGACAAGTTGACGGTTCGGTTATTCCGGGCATGGTTGGGCTGGAAGCAGGTCAATCAGCTTTCGGAGATGTGTATGCGTGGTTTAAAAATGTAGTTGCTTGGCCGGTAGTAAATATCTTATCGAAAACAGCATTGATTGACGAAACTACCAAACAAAAACTCATTGACGAAACCTTGGATCAAATTATTCCTGCTTTGTCAATTGAAGCAGCAAAAGTTCCGGTTTCTGAATCAACTATTTTAGCTACCGACTGGATGAACGGTCGTCGTACACCGGATGCTAACCAATTGGTAAAAGGAACCATCACCGGTTTAAACCTCGGAAGCTCTGCTCCCCTTATTTTCCGTGCATTGGTTGAAGCAACAGCTTACGGTTCAAAAGCTATCGTTGACCGCTTTATAGAAAATGGTATTGTTATCAACGAAATCATCGGTATCGGTGGTATAGCGCTGAAATCGCCTTTCGTAATGCAAACATTGGCTGACGTATTGAATATGCCAATCAAAGTAGCTAGATCGGAACAAGCTTGTGCTTTTGGTACATCTATGTTTGCTGCGGTAGTAGCAGGTATATACGAGAAAGTTGAAGACGCTCAGGCTGCTATGGGAATGGGCTTTGCTCAGGAATATTACCCAAATGCTGAAAATGTTGCTTTGTATGCAGAATTGTACAAAGACTATATCAAATTGGGTCAATTTACTGAGAAAGAATTGTTTTCATAAATAATAATAGAACAACCCCTAAAAAACCCCTAACCCCTAATGGGGAACAAAGTTACAACTGTCAATCTTTATTATTTTACTAATAAAGAAAAAATATGTAAATCAATACTTGCATAGTTCTCCTTTAGGGGTTAGGGGTCTAAAATTAATACATCATGAAAAAACTTATTTATTTATCAATAATTTCAATTCTTATGCTGGGTTGTAAGGAGGAAAGCGAAAAAACGCTTTCGGGTCTTGTCAAAGCTAATTTTGAACAAGTAATAAACGGCGATTCAACAAGCTTATTTGTACTCAAAAATGTAGCTGGAATGGAAGTGTGTATTACCAATTTTGGTGGACGTATTGTTTCTGTGATAGTGCCCGATAAAGCGGGTAAAATGCAGGATGTGGTTCTTGGTTTCGATAGCGTGGCTGATTATGTGAAAGTGCCAAGTGATTTTGGAGCTTCAATTGGTCGTTATGCCAATCGTATCAAAAACGGACAGATTACCATTGATGGAAAAACCATTCAGTTGCCACAAAATAATTTTGGACATTGTTTGCATGGTGGACCTAAAGGTTGGCAATATCAGGTTTACAAAAACGTAAAACAAACAGGTGACTCTGTAGTTGAAATGACCCGTTTTTCCCCCGATGGCGATGAAAATTTCCCCGGAGCTGTAGCGGCAAAAGTTACTTTTACCTTGACGGCTGATAATGCTATAAAGATTGATTTCGAAGCCACTACCGATAAAAAGACAGTGATTAACATGTGTAATCACTCATATTTTAATCTTTCGGGAGATGCCACGAAACCAATTACCGACCACTTATTGTACATCAACGCCGATAATTTTACTCCGGTTGACAGTACGTTTATGACTACCGGTGAGATTGAAACTGTAAAAGGAACTCCAATGGATTTCTCAACTGCAAAAACTATCGGAACTGACATTACCAAATATGATTATGTACAGTTGAAAAACGGTAATGGTTACGATCACAATTGGGTACTTAATACTGCTGGTGATATAACCAAACAAGCAGTTAAAGTATCTTCTCCTGTAAGTGGCATTTCGTTAGAAGTATTTACTAACGAACCCGGAATTCAGGTTTATACCGGAAATTTCCTTGATGGAAAAGCCATAGGTAAAAAAGGAATAGTTTACAACCAACGTGCAGCAGTATGTCTGGAAACACAACATTATCCCGATAGTCCTAATAAACCACAGTGGCCTTCAGCGATTCTTGAGCCTGGAAAAGTTTACAAAAGCACTTGCATTTATAAATTTGGTATACAAAAATAAACCGTTTATTAATAATCAAAATTTTAAAAACATGAATTGGAATTCACAGGAATTTATTTGGCTCGACTGGGTGATTATCGCGGTCGGAATATGTGCTGTATCTTATGCTGTATGGCATTCGGTGCAAAAAGATAAACGTTTGCAAAAGGGTGCCAACAGCGAAGACTACTTATTCGGTAAAGGTGAACCCTGGTATATTATTGGTGCGGCCATATTTGCAGCAAATATTGGTTCTGAACATCTTGTTGGACTTGCTGGAACTGGTGCTAAAGCAGGTGTAGGTATGGCACATTGGGAAATGCAAGGCTGGATGATTCTTATCTTGGGTTGGCTCTTTGTACCGTTTTACCAACTTATGAACACAAAGTTGGGTAAAATCATCACCATGCCCGACTTCCTCAAAAATCGCTACACACCTGCTACAGGTTCCTGGTTGTCTATCATAACACTTATTGCCTACGTGCTGACCAAAGTTAGTGTAACAGCATTTACCGGTGGTATTTTTATGGAGAGCCTTCTTGGTTTGCCTTTCTGGTACGGAGCTATCGGTTTGATAGTTTTAACGGGTGTATTTACCGTTTTTGGCGGAATGAAAGGAGTTATGACATTGTCTGCAATTCAAACGCCTATACTTATTATAGGTTCATTCCTAGTGCTTTTTCTGGGATTGTCGGCACTTGGAGGCGGCAGTATTGCTGACGGTTGGGCGGCAATGATTGACTATTCAAAAACGCTAAACGTTGGAGCAGACGGTGCTGCTTATGGTACAAACCACATGTTCCACCTTGAGACAGGTGACCCGCTGTATGACGATTATCCCGGTTTCTGGGTATTTATCGGTGCTTCAATTATTGGCTTTTGGTATTGGGCAACCGATCAACACATTGTTCAACGTGTACTTGGACAAACTAAAGGCGAGTCAAACGATGTTGTGATGAAGCGTGCGCGCAGAGGCACTATAGCTGCCGGTTATTTCAAAATTTTACCTGTATTTATGTTCCTTATTCCCGGAATGGTAGCTGCCGCATTGGCAGCACGCCCCGACAGTGGTTTTACCTTAGACAACCCTGACACAGCCTTTGGTTCCATGGTTAAGTTTGTATTGCCCGCTGGAGTAAAAGGAATTGTTACAATAGGTTTTATATCCGCATTGGTGGCTTCATTGGCAGCATTCTTCAACTCATGCGCTACATTGTTTACCGAAGATTTTTATAAGCCAATGTTCAAAGATAAGAGCGAAGCCAGATACGTTTTGGTTGGTCGTATTGCAACAATTGTTGTAGTGGTACTTGGTATTATTTGGATACCTGTTATGATGAGTCTTGGCAGCCTTTACTCTTATCTGCAAGGCATTCAATCGCTGCTTGCTCCTGCCATGGTGGCTGTATTTGTACTGGGTATTTTTTCTAAAAGAATTACTCCAAAAGCCGGTGAAGCAGGTTTAATTGTAGGATTTCTTATCGGAATGGCACGCTTGATGACAAATATCTTTACTAATACAGGTAAAGATGTAATGACTGGCACGTATTGGGAATCCACCCGCTGGTTTTGGCATACTAACTGGCTTATATTTGAGATTTGGTTGCTTGTGTTTATTATGTTGTTTATGGTGTTAGTATCGTTCTTTACTAAAAAACCAACTGCAAAACAGATAGATTTCATCACTTTCGACGGAGACTACAAAGCACTTATCCGCAATAGCTGGAACAAGTGGGATGTTATTGCTTCGCTCGGTGTAGTTGCATTCTGTGCTGCATTCTACTGGTATTTCTGGTAATTCCCCACAGTTTTTATTATATTCAAAAAGAGGTTTCTTGATTCAAGAAGCCTCTTTTTTGCAAATAACACTTCCCCCTGCGGGGACTTCCTCCCGATAAATCGGGATGTACCACTTCCAAAAGGGAAGAGTTGGGAGTTCGTGTATTTGTTCGTAAAATAAGATTGTATTACAAAATCAGTTTATCAAATTCACAAATCTAATTGCTTAATGCAAGTCCCCTTTTTAAGGGGACGAGAAAAGCGGATGGGTTTTCTTAAATTAAGATCAAAAACTCTTTAATATCTCGGAATACTCGACTATAAAAGGAATTTTTCCAAGAAGTGGGATTTTTGGAGGAGGTGAATACTTAAAAATACTTCATCCTCACTTTAATAATTTTAATTTCATCTTGCTCAACAACAAAATCAAAATCATCAAATACCGGTTTTTTTATTCCTTTGTGGTAGTAATCTGAAAATCCAAATCCTTCGGCCGGAAAACATTTAAATTTATACTCCATTTTTCCACTTTCATTTTCATCATCCAATACGGATATGCCATAATTTCCTTTGCTAATGGGTATTTGGACTCGCAATTCACCATTCTGAATATTTGCTTTACTGCATTTTACCGCAAATAGTTCCTTTTCGGCACTAAAACCAATTTGATTTGCAAA
The DNA here is from genome assembly GCA_049317965.1 of Paludibacter sp. GTDB lineage: Bacteria > Bacteroidota > Bacteroidia > Bacteroidales > Paludibacteraceae > Paludibacter. The sequence goes on along the minus strand of JBMOHG010000007.1, from coordinate 8,315 downwards.
AACCGCAACACACAATACTCCTTTTCCGTTCCGTATATTTGATATATGAACATCTAAAGTCTGTGCACCAACCGAAAAGCAAATGGAGCACAATAATAAAATATATTTGATGTTTGATTTCATTCAAAATTAAGGCTATAATCTCTTCTGAAAAAGTGTTGAAGCATCTGCATATCTTTAGTTTTTATAGCTTTGTAAGGCTCCGACTGCTTTAGCAAAGATTGTTTGATAAAGACCCGAAATATTGATGTGAGAAATTTTGTGACAATAGAAATTGAATGTTTTGTTTCAGCAAAATAGCTCTCTAACGTGTCGTGCCTGAAATGTAAAATATTCTCCAACAGATCACCATCTTTAAAAATTCCACAATGAAAATTCTTTTCTGCAAAAGTGTATTTAGGAAAATCCAATGCTCCCAAACCAAAAAGTCGAAATGATTTTTCGAGAAAATGCTGATATGAAATTCGACATTTCTCGCCTCCACCAAGGTTATAAACCTTCCCCGACAAAACTTCTTTTTTAAAGATTCCTTCAACAAAAGCCTTTGCTGTGTCTTTTGGCGTACAAATTTCCAAACTCGTTGATAAAGGCATGTGAAACATGAGTTTTGATATTTTGTGATTTTTCATGATGGCTGCCAATCTGAAAATTGACCAATTGAGCCGACTGGATTTTATTAATTCTTCGGCTTCCACTTTGGTACGACCATATAAATCGCCCTCGCTCGGATTCACTGGGTCATTTATTGTAATTTCGGGGTTCAACACCCTGTCACCATAAACCGAAATGGAAGAGCTATACATCAAAAAGGCATTGGGCGAGTTAGATTCTAAAACCTTTATAAGCTGTTTTGTGCCCCGTACATTTACTTTGTATGTCAAGTCGGGCTGTTCGTCCGCCAAAGGCGGAATAATGGCTGCAAGGTGTATTACTACATCTAAATCGTCGGGTATCCAGCTTATATCTACCTCGTGACTCAAATCGCCATATATTAGTTCAATTTTATTCAAAAAATGAGCATAAAGCTGAGTAGCCCGAGGTGTTTTTTTGTCGAAAACGGTCAATTTAATGTTGTCCATTTTCACTAATTGCCGCATTATTTCAATGCCAACAGTCCCCGAAGCGCCTGTGAGTAAAACATGAATCATTGATTTCATTTTGAAGGAATTTTCTGTATTGAATTGATGTGCAATAATACAGAATTATAAATCGATAGAAGTCCACATTTTAAAAGATGGACAACAATAAGAAGTTCAACTTTAAAAAGTCAAACTAAAAGAATGTTTTCGTGAAAATACTTATTGGATAGTTTTATTTCTATACGAAATGGGCGTTACCCCGGTCAGGTTTTTAAATACAGTATAGAATGATGATTTACTTGAAAATCCACAATCGTAACCAATGGCTTCGATAGAGAATTTATTTTTCGGATCAGCAAGTGTTGTTTTTACTGCTTCCACCCGATACGAATTCACCAAATGAAAAAAATTCATTCCAATCTCGGTGTTTAAAACTTCGGTAATTTGGTATTTGGGGATTTTTAAATCCTCCGAAAGCACATTCATGTTTAAATCGGCATTGAGATATGCCTTATCATTTTCGAAATAGTTGATGATTTTTTGCTGGATTTGCAGTTTTATTTCTTTGCTCAAATTCGAATTTTTATATGGTTGTAAATGCTCATCAATCAACATTTTCTTTGTTACAATTTTTTGCCTCAGTCCGTAAAAACTTAAGCTATAAATAAGTAATAAAAGTGCAGAGTAATTGTAAATGTGAAGTGTAATTGAATTGAGATGAATTGTAAAGGCGAAAACACTAACAATAACTGCAATAACACAATATGAGAAATAAAAAATCGACAAAGTGAGTAACCAACCGAGGTTTTCATTTGTCTCAATATTCGACAATTCGCTGCGCAAATAGCTTCGGTGTTTGATAATTAGAATAATACTCAGCGGATTATATACCAACCACGATAAGATATTCGCAGCCGAGAAAAACATACGGAACAGAAAATTTTCGTCATGTATAAAAAATGAATCGACCGAGAATGTTTCGTTTACAATATAGGCATAAGCTTTGAAAAACAAAAATGGCAGTAAATGAAGTAATTGCACCCAATGAAGTTTGAAATTGGGCAATGTTAGCGACCTGACATAAAAGAACAAAGCTGGATTGAACAACAAAAAGGAACTGGAAAGCAGCGGATGACCAAAAATTTCATAATCCAGCCCACAACTCAGAAAATCGATAGCCAAAAGAGTAAGCCAGGCTGATAAAATTTTATCGGGCAGTGAGCTTTCTTTCTTGGTAAACATGAGAATAGCTGCAAACAGACTTTGGCAGAAACCAATCCAGGCAAGTGTGTTCATAATTATCGGGATTTCCAACAGATTATATTGCAAATATAATCAACATTTTTTTCAAAACTCATTTCTTTCCAAAAAAAGAGGGAAACATTTGATTTAATGCTTCCCTTTTTGATATTAAGTTGAGTAATCCGATTATTTTTTAATCTTTTTCTTGCCTTTTTCTTTAGTTATAGCTTTTTCATTTTCTTGTTTAGGAGTTTCTTTTATATCCGATTTTAGTTCATCTTTTTTCGATGCCGTTTTCACTTGGTTTGTTGGCTCTACTTCCTCAGTGCTGCCTACTATGGGTTTTCGGGTTTTTGGAAACACTAAAAACAGGTCTTCGCGCTTTTTCGGTCGCTGTTTGTCGAGCCACGAAAAGTTTTTTAAATACAGATCCTTTTCAGGCAGTTGGAGTAGTGGATACATAGTTCCAGTAGTGGCTGAAGTCATTAGAATGCGTTCCACCTTTTTATCTTTCAGAAACATCACCACATAACTACTTTCGGTTTTATTAACCCCAATCAGAGTAGAATCTTTATCATCTACAGGATAATAAATCGTTTCGGCATTGCCATTCACATTTACTTTTTTCAATTCTCCACTGTCGACATAGGCAATAATTTCTTTACCCGAAAGCTGGTTGTAAAAGATAGAATCTTGGTGCTGTATGGCCATAGCAGCACGTTGAATATGAACCCTTTCTACTTTTTGGTTTTTGGTGAATGCCTGAATATATTCACCGTTAAGTTGGTTATCATCTTTCCAAAGCACCGGTTCGCCAAACATATTCAAGACTGAATCGCGGGCCGAATATGCCAACGAATCGCACAAGCCCTGCATATCTTTTCGAAAAATACGAACATTATAAAATCCCCGGGCCACATCATATATCGAATCCTTTGAAGTGTAAAGCGTATCGGCGTGTACATACATGGTGTCCTTGCTCGACCAATCAACCAACAATGCTGAATCTGTAGCCATTCCACTTTCTGTTACTTCATTGTAATATACATAGTTTCCAACCAATGTCGATTTTTGAGCAGTGTCATTCAGAACTACCCACTTAAATCCTTCGCCATATTTCTGCTTTTTGTCGTAAAAAATAGTATCACCAACCATGGTTTTACCATCTTTTTGCTTTACCATCGACCTATCGAGCAACATCATACGTTCTGTTGTGGTATTGTACCAACCCAAATTGGTATAAATATCTGTTTCATTGTTGTACAAAATATGTGTGGCTCCTACTATATTGGCTATGGTTGATTTTGTATTGTATTTCAGCGTATCGGAATCGAGTGTGAAATTTTTATTTACCAAATGAACTTTCTTTTTAAACAAAGCGTCGTTGGTTGCAGGTGAATATTGCCCCCAGGTAGAAGTTAAGGTATTCATTTCATCTACAATTTTTCCACCGGTATAATAATAGGCCAGATTGGCTACCCGGTTGTAATTCAGGCTGTCGGTGGTAAGCGTGGTTTTCTTATTTACCATGCGAACATTGTGGCGTAATCTGGCAAGTTTTACATTTCCATCGTAGTACAATAAATCGCTGTAAATAAAAAGTGTGTCGCCCTGCACAATTCGTACATTTCCAAACGCATCCAATGAGTTAGCGCCTTCGTAGAAGTAAGCACTATCGCAATACAATAAGGCATTATCGTGTCTGAAACGCACATTTCCCTTTAAAACCTGCACATCTGGCAACAGCAATTTATCAAATGACAAGGTTTCTGAATTTTCTAAATAAACCAACGTTGCATTTTTGGTGGTCAATGGATTTACTGTAGGCGCAAGTTGTTTGGGTGTGGACGATAATCTTTTTGTAAATCTTACTTTTTTTGCTTTAACTGTTGGTTTTGGTTGTGGCAACTGACTTTGCAATACCTCATTACGAAGTTGCTTAGGTCTGAATTGTGCTTTAACACCAATCAGAAATAAACAAAGTACAGCAAAAATTAAGAGGTACTTGAAATTGCTAAAGTATTTACTATAATTAATTTTCAAAATGTTATTTAAATTTATCGACCCCGTCACTTTTTGTAACGAGGTCGTAATTGTAATTTAGAAACCAGTTAAATGCCAATTATTTGATCCATCCGGGATATTGAAATTTACATTTCTTCCAAGCCGGATCGATACTGATATATGTTTCTTTTTGCTTTTTTACTATCCATTTATTCAAAAACTCCTGCTTGCTATTATTCTCGTAAATACCTCTTAGCATTTGATAATCATCAGTAAGATTTGCCTTGTGATTTTCAACTTTCGATTTCACTTTCACAACCGCAACAACCTCTTTATTAGAAGCTTGATTTATCATTGTAAACGGTTTTGAAATTTCGCCTACATTCATTCCATATACAATTTTAGCCACTTCTGGTGGTAAATCCTGATATTCGAATTTAGAGTTTCCGCTTTTTTCATTGAGCATTAAACCAGCATTTAGAGCTGTGTTTTTATCTTGCGAAAAATTCATAACACCCTTTTCAAAAGTCATTGTATTGTCGCGTATAAGCTTCGAAATAGAATCAAGATTATGAATTGCTTTGGTTTTTTCGTCCAACGAAACCCTTGGTTTTAGCAAAATATGTCTGCAATTAATTCTGTCGCCGCGTTTTTCGATTAACTGAATAATATGAAAACCAAATTCGGTTTGAACAATGCGTGAAACTTTTTTGGTGTCAATTAAATTGAATGCCACGCTCGCAAACTCTGGTACAAGCTGTCCACGACCCATAAAACTAAGTTCGCCGCCTCGTTTTGCACTTTCAGTATCCTCGGAATAGAGCCGTGCCAAAACCGAAAAATCAGTAGTTCCACTATTTATACGATCAGTGAAATCACGTAATCTTTCTTTGATACGATTGGTTTCGTCGATAGGTACAGGTGGCTCAAAACTGATTATTTGTAATTCGACCTGAGCTGGCACAGTTGGAATACTATCAGCAGGAAGTTGAGTGTAAAAACGTCGAATATCGGCAGGAGTTGATTTCAAAGAACCAACTAATTTTTGTTGCATTTGTTGTATAATTTGCTGATTACGAATCATATCACGCAAATCTTCACGAAGGTCAGTTGTGTTTTTTCTAAAATACTCTTCCATTTTTTCCTTCGAGCCAATTTGAGAAATAAAATAGTTTAATCTGCTTTCCACCTGACTCATAACCGAAGTTTCACTTACAACGATACTATCAAGAACGGCCTGATGCAAATAAAGTTTCTGTATAGCAATTTGCTCTGGAATAACACAATAAGGATCACCCTGAATTGGAGTGCCTTCGTATTGGGCTCTCAAACGTTGCTCTTCAACTTCGGAACGCAAAATTGACTCATCGCCAACTACCCAAATTACTTCGTCAATAATATTGTTTTGTGCCCACATTTTTAATGGCACAATACTAAGAAGTAAAGAAAATGTAAGGATTATTTTTTTCATAAATTTATATTGACTTTGGGCAATGGTTTTAAAATTATAATAGAGAATTAATGTGTTGATATTCTTTTAATTATTGATAATACAAACGAATTACTTTCCTGTTTTGGGAATTTTAAAGAAACTCACATTATCATTTTTGACCGCATCGTCGTATAATTCTTTTTCGAATTGCGACATAAAATCTGTTTTATTTTTATTGAGAAGAATATTGATAATTCTGTCTCGTGCCATTTCATAAGGTTCGGTTTCGCCTGAATTTTTATGTGAACTTATGCGTAAAAAATAATGATGCGTACTGTCTGATGTTTCTACAAAGTCATTATTTGATACAAAATTAGATGGATCTTTGACCTGAATTGGAATTTTCTTCAGAATGGCCGATAATGAAATCCACTTATCGCCAAAATAGTCATAACTAATGGCGTTTCGAATACTATATTTTTCGATACTTTCGAGCGATTTTGTACTAGCAGACCTCACCCACCCTCTTACATTTCCCATTTGTGGAGCATTGGCCGGAACAATTAGCAATAAACCTTTGACAACATTTTCCTTCAACTCCAATTCATCCTGATATTCCTTATAAAAAGCTTCGATATCTTCTTCCGAAGGTTCCTTTGGCAGTCGTTGTTCTATTAGTTTTTGTTGATATTGATGAATTATCAGCGATTTACGATAGCTATTTACCAATTCATCAATTTCGTTTTTATTGGTAATATTCCTTTTTGCATTTTCGTACATCAACACATCAGTCACCCATTTTCGAATAAAACTTTGTGCAATTTCAGTACTGTCCTTTTTATCAATATTTTCAGGAATAATTTGCTGAATTTCATCCAGATACAAAAACTTTCCTTCCACTTCGAGTATGGCCGTACGGTTCAGGTCGGCAGTTTTGGGCGCACATGAAACCAAAGTGACGATGGCAATAAAAAGTAAAAAGATATTTATTTTATTCATTTACAAGTAGTGAGCTAAATCTCACCAAATTCAAACAAAAAACGCGAAAATAAAAGTCAAAAATTGAACTTCTATTTTCGCATTTGGATATAATTAGTTTGTTTTGACCGTTTTCAAAATGTTTTGGTCAACAGAAACTGGATATTTCCCTCTCAATGTTTTAATCCATTCTTTTTCCAAAAACTCTTGATAATCAGCAGTTACTAAACCACGAACATCACTGTAATCTTCAGGTGTATTTTTAAGCATTTTTCCACTTAAAAACATAAATGGATAATCTGTTGACGGTACAAATTTTTCTTTGCTTTTAAAAATCTCGCTATCAATGTATTTATTTTCGCCTTTTACAAAAAGTCCTTTTTCTATTTTTACATATTGAATGCTGTCATTCAAACGGGTGCGTAAATACTTGTCAATTGAATCGGTAGGCGATTTTTTTACGATAGATTTAGCGGCTTTAAAAGTTTCCTTGTCTTTACACGAAATGATACGTCCTTTGTAATGAGGCTCTTTCCATGTGTAATCAACTTTGTGTCCATTAAAATACTTGGCCAATCCGTCAGTATCTTTCGATGCTTTGTCCCAAACTTCTTTGTTGCTAACTTCGAACAATAAAATACCGTCGTGATATTCATTCATCAAAAAGCGGAAATCATCATATTTCTTTTCGAGTTGCGTATCTTCATAAGCCAACAATTCAGCATCTGTAAATGCTTTGAATTTTTCATCAATCATTTCCGAAGCAATTGTTTTTTCGGTATTATTGTTAGATTTCAAGTAATTAGCAAAATCTGATTGCGAGTAATTTTTACCGGCAAAACTGAAAAGTGGTTTATTTAGTTTATTAGCCTCAGCCAGAAAAGTTGAATCGCTTAATTTGGCATTATTCGCCAATTTATAGAATTCCTGAAGATTCACTTTCACGGTTTGGAAATTATAATCAACCTTCAATTTATTTACAAATGCTTGTTGTCCAAGGTTTGCGCGTTCGTCACGTTTCACTTTGCGTTCCAAATCAGCTTTCATGTTTTCGAAAGAATCCACTCCTTTTTTCTCCAGCAATTTGATAATGTGCCATCCGTAAGCCGATTGAATTGGTTGCGACACATCTCCAACGTTTTTAAGAGCAAAAGCAGCAGTTTCGAATTCAGGTACCATTCTACCGGTGCCAAACCAAGGTAATTCACCATTTTTAGCCGCTGATCCTTTATCCTGAGAAAGCTCAGTTGCCAATTTTCCAAAATCATCACCTGCCACCACGCGTTGGTAAATTGAATCGATCGAAATTTTCGCTTTTTTGTTCATTTCTTCATCGTCTTTCGAGGTAAATTTCATAATGTGTGACACCAAGACTTCGCCCAATGAATTTCTACGTCCGTGTACTTTTATAATATGATATCCAAAAGCAGAGCGAACAACTTTAGATAATGAACCTACAGGTGTGTTATATGCCATTGTTTCGAAAGGATATACAGTTCTAAAAGCAGAAATATATCCTAAATGTCCACCATTTTCGGCAGCTGAAGGATCTTCAGAAACTTCTTTGGCCACTTTACTAA
>JBMOHG010000006.1:0-24838 GCA_049317965.1 Paludibacter sp. | reverse complement strand
CAGTATTATTCTGCTTTTTCACTCTGAACTCCGCATACCCTCAGGTGGCAATAAATACAGACGGTGCTCAGCCAAATACCAAGTCCATTCTTGATGTCGCATCCACAACCCTCGGAGTACTTCTTCCGCGAATGACATCTGAACAAAGAACTGCAATCACAAGCCCTCCTCAGGGATTACTCGTATTCCAGATAGACGGCGGAGTAAACGCAGGTCTCTACTATGCTACAGGCGTAGGAAACAACTGGACATTAATATTTCACTCAAATACCACAGCCATCACAGGAACAGGTTCCCAAAACTACATCCCTTACTGGACTGGCACAAACGCTCTCGCATTCACAGGTATGTACTGGGATAATACAAATTCACGTCTCGGCATCGGAACAACTACGCCATCTGGAGTGCTTCAGGTTAATTCATCATCAACTGGTATAGATGGAAAAGTAATTATCAGTTCACCAAGTAGTAATTTTAGTCAATTTCAAATTGGAAATCCATCAGGAACAGAAGCCAGCATGTTATTTATTCCCGGAGTAACCTCTTTTGGGAATTCACCTGCATCCAGTAATGGCAACAGCGCCATCTGGTCATTGGGTGGCGGTATTTATGGCATTAGCTCCACCACTTTTGGAATCGGTAATTATGGATATGGCGGTTCAATATTAAATGTGAAAGCCAATGGCAACGTCGGCATCGGAACAACTACACCAACTTCAAAACTACATCTTGCAGGTGCTGATATGAATAATGCACTTTTGTTTGAGAATACTTCATCAAATCCCGGTCATAATTATATTTTATTCAAAACACAGGGAACTGAACAAGGCTATATTGGTTTAGGTGGTGGAGCAACAAATCATATGTCTATTGCTGCTTATGGTGCATCTAATAACCTCTACTTAGAGACCGGTAGCTTAGTAAGAATGACAATTTTACCAACCGGCAACGTCGGCATCGGAACAACTACACCAGCATATTTACTTTCTCTTAACGGAGGTGCATATTGCAACGGCACAACTTGGACAAATGCATCCGATGCTCGCCTAAAACGTGATATTCAACCAATGAGCAAATACGGACTTAGCACCGTAATGCAGCTAAAACCTGTAACGTACTTTTACAAAGCGGATAAAACAAATCATCCCGAAGTAGGCTTTATTGCTCAAGAAGTGCAAAATATTGTACCTGAAGTGGTCAGCGGTACCGAAGGCGATATCAGCAAAGGCGAAACTTTGGGTTTGAGTTACGGAAACTTAGTTCCCGTTCTTACCAAAGCAATTCAGGAACAGCAAAACAAAATAGATGACCTTGAAACCCGTCTCTCAAAACTCGAACGCAACAATCAAACAGCAGACAATGCATCCTTCGGCGGAAATATTTCTACCACAGTAATCGTATTAATAATCGGAATCGGTGTCGCTTTATTCTATTATAGAAAAACATACAATAATTTTAATAATAAACATTAATTAATATAATTTATCTAAGGAGTAAATTTACAATGAACTCAAAAGAAATTAACATAATCATACTGGCAGTATTATTCTGCTTTTTCACTCTGAACACCGCATACCCTCAGGTGGCAATAAACACAAACGGTGCTCAGCCAAACAGTTCTTCTATTCTTGATGTATCATCAACCACTAAAGGGTTACTGATACCTTGTATGACAGAAGCACAAAGAAATGCAATAACCGTAACCTCAACTGAAAAAGGCTTATTGGTGTTTCAGACAGATGGAACCATGGGATTTTATTTTTACTCGGGAAGTTCATGGGTTGCAATATTTAATTCATTGACTTCAGGAGTCGGAGGGACAGGAACAAGTAATTACATACCGTATTGGACTGCGAGCAATAATATTGGCAATAGCGGATTATATTGGAACGGAACAAATCTCGGCATCGGTACAACAACGCCAAACAATAAATTGCAAATCGGTTCAACTACTTATAGCGTCAATAGTTTGGCAATGGGAAATGGTACTCAGAATTTCGCCATCGATATTAGCGCGAGAACCATTCCTACATTTTTTTCTGATAATAATTTTTCCTTCATGGGTTCTGGTGGTAGTGGCAACGTCGGTATTGGAACAACTACACCCGCTTCAAAACTACATATTGCCGGTGCTGATATGAATAATGCACTTTTATTTGAAAACACTTCTGCAAATCCCGGTCGTAATTATATGCTATTCAAAACACAGGGAACTGAGCAAGGCTATATTGGTTTAGGATCAGGAGTCTCTAATAATATGTATATTTCTGCTTATGGTGCATCTAATAACCTCTTACTAGTGACAAATAACATCCCAAGAATGACTATTCTGCCTTCCGGCGAAGTCGGTATCGGAACAACTACACCAAGCCAAAAATTAGATGTAGCAGGTAATATCAAAATAACCAATCAAGGCGGTCCTGTTGCTACGCCTGATAAAATTGATTTGGGAACATCCTATAGTAATGGAGCAAGCAGAGATCAGTTGAAAATATATTTATATGATGGTGGCAGTCCTCAAAGATATGGATTTGGCATTGGTGTATCTTCTGATATTCAATATCATTCCCAGGTAGCACACGATTTTTATGTTGATAACTCAAAACGCTTTAGTGTTACTGGCAGTGGCGGCGCTAACACATCCGACAGACGCCTGAAACGCGATATTTTGCCTTTAAATAAGTATGGGTTACAACAGGTGATGCAATTGAATCCGGTTACCTACATTTTTAAAGATGATAGTGCCAATACTCCTCAGGTTGGTTTTATTGCCCAGGAAGTAAAACAGATTATTCCCGAAGTGGTAACTGGCAAAGAAGGCGACCTCAGCATAGGCGAAACTTTGGGTATTGTGTACGGAAACTTAGTTCCCGTTCTTACAAAAGCAATTCAGGAACAGCAGTCCGAAATTGAAGAACTTAAAACAAAGAATGAAGAACTGAAAATAAAGAATGAAGGTTACGAAACCCGTCTCTCAAAACTCGAACGCAACAATCAAACAGCAGACAATGCATCCTTCGGCGGAAATATTTCTACCACAGTAATCGTATTAATAATCGGAATCGGTGTCGCTTTATTCTATTATAGAAAAACATACAATAATTTTAATAATAAACATTAATTAATATAATTTATCTAAGGAGTAAATTTACAATGAACTCAAAAGAAATTAACAAATTCATACTGGCAGTAATATTCTGCCTTTTCACTCTGAACTCAGCACTGCCTCAGGTGGCAATAAACACAGATGGTGCTCAGCCGCACGAGAAGTCCATTCTTGACGTCGCTTCAACATCTCTCGGAATTCTTCTTCCGCGAATGACATCTGAACAAAGAACTGCAATCACAAGCCCTCCTCAGGGATTACTCGTATTCCAGATAGACGGCGGAGTAAACGCAGGTCTCTACTATGCTACAGGCGTAGGAAACAACTGGACATTAATATTTCACTCAAATACCACAGCTATCACAGGAACAGGTTCCCAAAACTACATCCCTTACTGGACTGGCACAAACGCACTCGCATTCACTGGTATGTACTGGGATAATACAAATGGGCGCCTCGGCATAGGAACAACAAGTCCACTAGCGAAGTTGCAAGTAGATGGAAACGTATTTATCAATAATGCAGCAGCCCCCGGATTTTATGGTCAATCCGCTGGCACAAATAAAGTTTATTTAGGGTATGATGGTGCTGGAACAGGATTAGAATTATATAATTTCCAATCTACAAAATCACTAAAGATTCAAGACGATGGATATTTAACTTATCTTGGTAATGTGGGTATTGGAACAACAACTCCTGTATCAGCATTACAATTAGGTTCTTTAACAAGCATATCTACTATTGTTAATAATCAATCATTATTTGGAAACAACATGTATTATACAGGTGGTCAAACTGGACCTGGAGTATGGAAATATATTACGACCGCTCCTGCTTCTGCAATGCGTTTATGGGGCGATGGTAGTATTCGTTTTCATACAGTAGCTTCAGGAACAGCAGAAGCAACTATCAATATTGCAGATATGGATGTAAATGGAGTGAAAATGATAATTCAAAATGGCGGCAATGTGGGCATCGGAACAACTACACCTAGCTACAAACTCGATATTTCTTCTGCTACCGGATCGGGCAGACAAGATATGCTTCGCATTTTGGCAGGCAGCAACTCCACCGGAAACGGTGCTTCTATAGTGCTTGGGTCAACTCAAACACATGCGGGTTATATATCTGGTTTGCAGACCACCAGCAACACTGGCGATCTGGCATTCGGAACTCAAACAAATGGTAATTATGCTGAAAACATGCGTATAGTTGGAAGTAACGGCAATGTGGGCATCGGAACAACTTCGCCGGGATATAAACTACATGTGGCTGGTGGTACAATTAGATGCGAATTGGGATCAAACGGAGTAAGTGGTGCTTTTTTAGGAGGCGGTTCAAATTTGCAGATATACCATAACGAAACAACTACGGTTCATTTTTGGAATTCTGCAAACGGAAACTATGGATTCTTAAATCCTGCCGGCATATCTTCAACCGGAGCTCTTTTTGCCGCATCCTATAATGTTAATTCCGACCGCCGCCTGAAAAACAACATCGTAAACACCCACTTCGGCATCAACGATTTAATGAAAGTACAGGTACGCGATTATGTTTACAAATCCGATTCCAGCAAAACTTTAACCACAGGTTTCATAGCACAGGAATTACACGATATTTTCCCAAATGCCGTTACCAAACCCGCAAAAGAAGAAGATATGTGGAGCGTGGATTATGGCAAAGTAACACCATTGCTCGTAAAAGCAATTCAGGATCAGCAGTCCGAAATTACTTCCCTGAAATCCGAAATGGAACAAATGAAATCAGATATTCAACAGTTGAAATCAGGTAATGCTCCTTCAAACGCAGGATTCGGCGGAAATACTCTCGTTGTTCTGCTATCGGTTATAGGCATTGCACTTGGAGTAGTATTATACAGGAAAGTGAGTAAGTAAGAAAATGAAGAAGTTAATAAGTGAATTAGCAAATGATTTTAAAACATTAAATAATAAAGAAATGAAAACTATAAAATATAATTTTACACGGAATATGCTTCTGCCACTGCTACTGCCACTGCTCTTGTCTTCAATGGCATTCTCGCAGATTACAGTCGGAAGCGGATACCAGTTTGTTAACAAAGGTAATCTTGTTCTTAAAGACCTCGGCATTACTAACAACGGTACTTTTACAGATGCCGCTGGAACTATCACGTTCACAGGCATTGCAAACTCCACCATCGGCGGTACAGGAACAAGCACAACTTTTAACAACATCACAATAAATAAATCAACAAACACTGTCGGACTGGTCTTAAACAATAACGTTACACTAAACGGTACGCTGACACTCACAACAGGGGACTTCGATGTTTACAACAAAACTCTCACGCTCGGTTCATTAGCAGCTATCACCGGAGAATCGAATGATAACTGGCTGAAGTCAACCGCATCAACAAGTAAAGGCACAATCACCACTACGCGCAACCTTACAGGTTCAATAACAGGTTATACTTTCGGAAACATAGGAGTTTCCGTCACTACTTCCTCAATACTCGGCTCTACTGTTATCACACGTTCATTCACACCCATTACTATAGGAAGCAACACTGGCATAGCAAAAGCGTTCACTATCACTCCAACTAATAATACGGATTTGAATGCCACATACGTATTCAATTACTTCGGAAACGAAGTCTCGGGATTCGACCCTGCTAATATGGTTGTATTCCTCTCAACAAACGGAGGCGCTAACTTCGTTCAGTCAACAGCAGTCAACAACTGGAACTCAGGAACTCAGGCAGGCACACTCACGATGAGCAACCTTGCATCATTCGGCGCAAACAACGTATGGACATCATCAGACAATAACCATCCTCTGCCCGTCACTCTCGCAGCGTTCACTTCATCAGTAAACTCACGCGACGTAAAACTCCAGTGGACAACTTCAACGGAAAATAACAACGTAGGATTTGAAATTCAAAGAGCAGGCAATAGCCAACAGGGAATAGGCACTTACGAAAAGATTACATTCATAAATGGAAAAGGAACGATTAATACACCAACAAACTACACTTTCACAGACACAAAACTTAATTCAGGAAAATACAATTACAGAATTAAACAGATTGACAACAACGGAAACTATGCATACTTCGATCTCGCAAACGCAGTAGAAGTTGCATTGCCCACAAAATACAATATGAGTCAGAACTATCCGAACCCGTTTAACCCAACAACAAAAATAGATTTCGAAATCCCCGAAAACACATTCGTAAAAATAGTAATGTTCGACATCCTCGGCAGGGAAGTGAAATCAATAATGAAAGAAAACAAGCAGGCAGGATTCTACACAGCAATACTAAACACAAATGATCTTTCCAGCGGCACATACTTCTACAGAATGGAAGCCGGAAAATACATCAAAACATTAAAAATGACCATCATCAAATAATATAATTCTCAAAATGAAATCGATAATAAATAAAAGATATAATACATTCAAATATTGAATTTAATCCCAGGCACAATATTTGCGGACATAAATGTTTGATAACGAGAAATTGATAATTATTAAATATCTTTAAAAATACTAATTATATGTTATGATTAAAAAGAGTTTTATCTTGAGCATCTTACTAATTTTAGTTCAGTTGAATTTAATGGGGCAGGCAACAAAGACTGTTGGAGGTGCTGGTGCAGATTATAGTACTTTAAAAAGTGCTTTTGATGCAGTAAACTCGGGTAGTATCACAGGTATTATTGAACTACAGATTACCGGAAGTACTTCAGAAACATCTTCGGCTGTGTTAAATTCCAGTGGAACAGGTTCTGCAAGCTACACATTAGTAGTGGTATATCCTACTTCAAGTGGTTTGAAAATATCAGGGAGTTTTATTGGAACAATAATAGATTTAGATGGAGCTGATAATGTGACTATAGACGGAAGAGTGAATCATAGTGGAAACAGGGATTTGGTAATTGAACATACAAGTGCTGCTGATAATAGCAATACAACTATCAGGTTAAAAAACTCCGCACAAAATAATTCAATTCAATACTGTATTATAAAGGGAAGTTGCGCTAATACCAGCTCAGGTGTTATTTCGTTTTCCACTTCCACTTCAGGAGCCGGAAATAATAACAATTCCATTGACAATTGCGATGTGACAAACAGCGGTACAAGACCAACAAATTGCATTTATTCAACTGGGAGTAGCGGAAGTGATAATAGTAATAACGTTATTTCAAATAACAATTTCTATGATCACCACAGAATTAATGCAAATAGTTATGGAATCTTTGTAGGTTCGTATTCTACAAATTTCATCATCAGTGGAAATAGTTTTTATGAAACAACAGATTTGGTTTTCTCAGGTGATTATAATCTGTATCCTATCTATGTAAATATGATATCAGGAGACGGTTATGTAAATATTACAGGAAATTATATTGGCGGAAAACAATCTCTATGCGGAGGTAATGCTTTTAAATTGTCTGGTGATGGTCAAATAAGATCTTTTTCATTCAATCCTATTTACGTTTATCAGACCGGTTCAACTACACAAAGTAACATTGAAAATAATGTTATTAGAAACATTAGTTCCTGGTTTTCTTATAAAACTAATCCTTTTGTTGGTATATATACATACAATACTGCTAATGTTGGTAAAGTTAATGGAAATATAATAGGTTCTTCAACAGGCACAGGTTCAATATATGGTAAATCATCAATAACTGCTTCTACTGTTGGTCTGTTTATTAATTTGTTTTCAAATTCAGCAAAAACTCATTACATTAGTAATAATACTGTAGGTTCTATTACACTTGATAATGCATTTACTTATGTCCCTCATTCATTTACGGGAATAAATATAAGAAATGGAACAAACGGGACAAATGCATATATTGAAAATAATACAGTAGGGAGTTCACAAACTGCTAATAGCATTATCAGTAGTAGTGTTTTTAATTATTTCGAACTTGGTCAATCGGTAGAGGGAATTAATACTTCGGGTTCTTCAACACCAACTTTTTATATAAATAGTAACGTAATATCAAACCTGACTAATAATTCAATTGGAACAAATACTGCTAATCGAATACTCGGTATAATTGCGGGCGTTAGTTCTACAAATTATGAAATCAAAAATAATATTATCAGAGATTTTAAATGTGCAGCTACTAATCAAAGTTATGGCTCAACTGCATCAGTCATTGGAATTGTACATTTAGGAGTCGGAACAACAAAACAGGATATTTTTGGGAATGTTATTTCTAATCTTGAAAATACAAATACATATAATCTTTCAGCTACTGTTTGTGTGACTGGAATTTATTTTCAGGGACCATATTCCGCCAGTACTTCAAACATTTACGGAAATTTTATCCATTCGTTAAAACTAAATTCTAATAATACGAGTAACTCTGCAGCATTAGTGGGAATTGAAATTGATAATTATACTGTTGCAGGAGGCGGAGTAAATACAATCCGGAATATTTATAATAATGTTATTACTCTGGGAAGTGGTATTACTAACGGATGCAACATACTTGGTATATTTGAGGAAAATACTGCAGCTCGAACGAACAGATTTTATTCTAATACAGTTTATTTTGGCGGAACGGCAGCTTCTCACGGAAATACTGCGGGTAACGTTGCTTGTTTCTGTATGTATGGCACGGGTTCAACGAAAAATATCAGGAATAATATTTTGATGAACGCCAGAACCGCTTCTGGTGCATCGCAGGATTATTTTGCTGTATCTTATGGATCAACAAATAATATTACAGTAGATAATAATGACTATTACACTCCTAATACAGGTGGATACCTGGGTCGTTATAACAATACAAATATAAACACATTGCCTATAGTTACAGGCCAGGATACAGGAAGCATTAATACAAATCCGTCATTTCCAAATGCTGGTGGTATCAATGCAATTGATTACATTCCATATACTTCATTAGCAGGTGTTTCAGGTACAGGAATTACTACAGATTACAATTATGTTACGCGGGCTGCTACTCCTACAATCGGAGCTTTTGAAAAATATAAACTTTGGGTTGGTACACTAAGTACAGATTTTAACACTGCAGGAAACTGGTCTCCAAACGGAGTGCCGGGTGCAGATGAAATTATTGTATTCAGTTCCTCTGCTATTAATAATTGCGCACTTGATCAGGACAGAACTGTAACAAATATTGTAAATTCTAATTCATACAATCTGTTGTTGAATGGTCATCAGTTAACAGTCAAAGGAAGCATAACAACTACAGGTTCAGGTAGAATTGATGCTGCAAATTCAACTGTTGTTTTTAATGGCAGCTCTGCGCAAATTCTTCCTTCAGATGCATTTGTAAGCAGCCAGTTTTTTAATCTTGGAATTAATAATTCGTCAGGTGTAACGCTTAACGGCAATTTTACAGTAACTAACCAATTAACATTAAATAATGGGAAATTAACACTTGGAAGTTATAATCTGACTTATAGTGGTTCAAGTGCAATAGGGGGAACACCTTCAGCTTCGAATATGATAGTAGCAACAGGGAGCGGCGAATTCAGAAAAACATTCACGTTCGCAAGTTCATTCACATTCCCTGTAGGAGATAATGACGGGACAGCAGAATATTCACCTGTAACTCTGAATTTTACATCAGGAACTTTCTCTTCGGCTTATGCTGGTGTTAACCTTGTAAACAATAAACATCCGAATAATTCAAGCTCCACAAGTTACCTTAACAGATATTGGTCAATCTCTGTAAGCGGTATTACATCTTTCTCTTATAATATTGCACTCAAATATTCTGCACCCGCAGATGTTGTCGGAACAGAGGGAAATATAAATTTCGGAAAATACAGCAATTCAAACTGGTTGTATCTTGGTGCTGCCAACACTGTCGATCATCAAATCGAAGCAACAGGATTAACTTCATTCAGTAGCTTTACGGGGGGAAGAGAGTCGCCTCTGCCCGTCACTCTCGAAACGTTCACTTCATCAGTAAACTCACGCGACGTAAAACTACAGTGGACAACTTCTATGGAAAATAACAACGCAGGATTTGAAATAGAAAGAGCAGAAGTTAGAAGTGGGAATTTAGAATTTAGAAAAACAGGGTTCATTTCTGGAAAAGGAACGATTAACACCGCCACAAATTACACATACACAGACACAAAACTCAATTCAGGAAAATACCAGTACCGCCTGAAACAAATAGACAACAACGGAAACTATGCATACTTCGATCTCGCAAACGCAGTAGAAGTTGCATTGCCCACAAAATACAATATGAGTCAGAACTATCCGAACCCGTTTAACCCAACAACAAAAATAGATTTCGAAATCCCCGAAAACACATTCGTAAAAATAGTAATGTTCGACATCCTCGGCAGGGAAGTGAAATCAATAATGAAAGAAAACAAGCAGGCAGGATTCTACACAGCAATGCTAAACACCGGCGACCTTTCCAGCGGCACATACTTTTACAGAATGGAAGCCGGAAAATATATAAAGACATTAAAAATGTGTATCATAAAATAGTTCTTTTGGTTCATTCGTACACGTTCCTTAGACGTTACGAAACAAAGCGGCTGTTATTTTTTGCAGCCGCTTTTTTATTGTTTGCAAAAACCAATATAACTTGTCATCCCCGCATGTTTTTGGCTGGGATCTCGTTCTTTCCCGCTCTTATCTCTTCATTCTGATTTCTGAATTCATAATTCTGAATTGCTCTCTTCATTCTGATTTCTGAATTCATAATTCTGAATTGCTCTTAAACTACCTCGTTACGCTGAAAGTGTCCATCAATGTATAAGCCCCAAGGTAACCGCCGTAACTTCTAACCGTTACTGTACTGCCCTGTATATCCACAACACTGAAGTAATATGTATGCGGGTTATTATGGACATTCCACGTCGCGTATTTTGGTTCGATATTACCTGTGGAAGGTCCTGCACCGCAGGTCCCGTTCAGAAGCTGTACAACATTATTCCTCCACGGAGGTGTCGGTGGTGTAGTCTGCGGGTCAGGTACTATAGTACTGTCAATAGTCCTGCGTGCAAATAGATGCGAATGTCCGCAGGCGTATATGTCAAACTTGTTTGAATCCAGGAAAGACCATAGTTCTGTCAGCGTTTGGTTTGAAGCAGACGGCTCTGACGTATCGCTTTGTACATAGTAATAAGGTGTATGTATGAATAGAAATTTATGTTTTGCTGTAGTCTGTGCCACCTGAGTTTTTAGCCACTGCATCTGTGCGAATTCGATGTTGCCCCCAAGTCCCTCGTGAGTCGTGTCCAGAGTAAGAAAGTATGGGTCGAGTACTGCAAAAAATGCATTGCCTGAGAGTCCTGTGAATGTGTATGCAAGCCGCTCGTAACCCGCTGGACCGTTGCTTGGATTATCAGTAAATGTATTCTGAAATTCCACCTGGTTCGCCTTCAGTAAGCCGTATGATGAGTGCTGATGGTAAAGTTCGTGATTACCCATCGCAGTGTACAGCGTTATTCCGCTGCTGGTAAGCGGTGCGAAGAGGTTTCTCCATGCATTGAATGTGTATGAACCGTTAATCCAGCCTCTGTAAGACATATCACCGCCGAACATCACAAAGGATGGCTTTGGTGATAACATTCCTATCTGGCTTATGATGTTTTTAAGCACTGTGTCGTGTACAGGACGATTCAGTGAATCACCGCGGCTGTCTGCAAGAAAGACGAAGCGAAGGGATTCATTCGATACTCCGACACCGAGCGGTGAATTTGTTGTGTCGCTGCAACTGTTGAACATTGTGAAAACTGCTATCAGCATCATAACAGTTACGATTAAAATGGAAAACTTTCTAAACATTTTGTGTTCCTTTCTATAAATTATTTTAAAAGAATAAATTTTTTGGTTTCACTGAAACTTTCAGTCTGCAACCTGTAGAAATATATACCTGAAGAATATTCACTGCCATCGAATGTGGTTTCATAAGTACCTGGTTGCAATCTTTCATTCACAAGTGTTTGCATCAATCTTCCTTTAAGATCATATACTAATATCTTTACATCACTCAAATTTCCAATTTCAAATTTCAAATTTGAAGTGCAATTGAACGGGTTTGGATAATTTTGCCAGAGTTTATATTTATCAGGAATTTCTGTGCTGATGTTTTTTATTCCTATTACTTCCAGTACTGGTCTTCTGTATACTCCCCAGCCTTCCGTGCCTGCAATTATGAAACCATTTATAACAAGCATTGAATATATGAGTGCAGTATTGTCTACGAATCCATCGTTGTGTACAACCCAGTTTGTGCCGTTGTTTGTTGACTTATAAAACCCTGAACCCGTTCCTGCGAATACATTCGTTCCGTTTAATTCTATGGAATAAACAAATAAACTACCTAATCCTATGTTCGTCCAATTACTTCCGCTGTTCGATGAATAAAACACTCCGTTTCCTGTGCCCGCATATACCTTACTGCCGCTCGTTGCAAGCGAAAGGACTCGCTGATTTCCTAAAGAAGTTTTTGTCCAGTTTGTTCCGCTGTTTGTGGTAATATAAACTCCGTTATCCGTTGTGCCCGCAAAAAGATTCGTACCGCTTATGCTGAGTGCGTTTACGTATTGACCGCTCAAGGAAGTCTGACTCCAGTTCAAACCGTTATTCGTTGAACGGAAAACTCCTGTACCGTATGCTCCCGCATAAACAGTACTTCCGCTCACGGCAAGGGATATTATTGGTTCGGTTACAAGTGTCCGTGTCCAGCTCACGCCATAATCCGTAGATACGTGAACACCATAAATCCATCCGTTCTCTCCTGCATAAATGTAATTCCCGTTTGCTGCTATTGCATCAATCATAACACTGTCATTACCATTAGGCCCAACTAAAGAAGTTCGAGTCCAATTCGCACCGTTATCAGTGGAAAATAAAACTCCCCATTTGTAACTCCCTGCATAAACTCTGCTTCCTGTCGTCGAAGCAAGTGCATATCCCGATTCGGGGAAGTAGGATGTGGGTGTCCACTGGCATAAACAATCATCGGTTATCAATGAACATTGTGCAATTACTATTAAAACTAAAGTGTATATAATATTTTTCATTACTTTAAAATATCAGATTGATTATTGGTATTGATATCAGTGCGAGTATAATGTGCGAATACGAGATTACTGACGCAGTGTCAGGGGCACAGTCATACCGTACCGCAAAGACAGGACCGAGTATTGCTGCTGGCATTGAACTTATGAATATTAATATCTTTTTGTGAATATCACTGACTCCGAATAGTGATGCCTGAACTGAAGTTATGAACGGTTGGAATCCCATCTCCAGTATTGCTGAGAATAATATTAATAGTATTACTCCTTTAAACGATTTTGGTTTTAAGTAAATCCCGAGAACAACACAGGAAAGCAAACCGATTCCGTTTCCGAGTGTCTGTGCGAGTGATTTCATCGTACTCATCACAACTGTTCCCGGATTGATTTTGAAGATTGAAAATATCAGACCGAGTATGAGTGCAAAGAATACAGGTGATTTCAGGTAGGGGAGTAATATCTGAACAAACTTTATATCGCTTTGCCTTTCTTTACCAAACCACATCGCAACCAGCGGACAGAAGATGAATAACGGAAGCCCGACTCCTATTTCGCTTATTAAGATTGCATCCGTCATCGCTTCAGGATTGTTAGGGAATACCATCTGTATTAACGGATAACCGAGAAGTGCGGATGAGCCAAAACTTGATGCTATCATAAATGCGCCGATTTTTCCTCGGTCTGTCGTCAACATTCTTGCGACAAAATATGATAATGCCATTGTGATTATACCCGATAAGAGCATTATGAGTATCAGTATGAACTGGGATGATGATATCTGATGTGTTGCAAGCTGCATAAATATCATCGCAGGAAGTACGATTTCTACAAGAAGTTTGGAGAAACTCTTTCCTTCTGCCTCTACGAAGAATGATTTTGTTTTCAGATAAAAGATTATGCTGACTAAGATGGCAAACGATATTACGCATTCAAACATTTGTAACTGAACGTCCATAGTGATTATTTAAAATTATTGCAGCTAAATTTATTTGTAGTACTTCATAACATAATCAAACAACTCTTTTCCCATATCTGATACTATCTCAGTGCTTTCCATATTTAAATCAATGTTATTCAGATACTGGTATCTTAATATATCGCCTTCTCTGTATTCGGGGACAATACCACAGAAAATAAAGCCTAAAGACTCTATCGTTTTATTAAAATGTTCCGCAGCGGGGTTTGAAAGAGATATATTAAGATAGATAACATCAATCCTGTGAATGAGTAGTTCGCGCAGGTGTATTCTTAAAGCTTTTTCTATATCATTCCCAAATGTTAATACCTCCATATGAGCTATGTTAAAATCCTGTTGTATGGTTACATCGATTACAGATTGTTCGTCAAACTTCAATTCCGATAGTAATGTTTTTTTGTATTTACGCTTTATGCCTGCGTAGTCATAGATTTTCTTTATTACAGCAGAGTGTTCACGCGGCAGCCACACCGGGCGCTCTGGCTCGGGATTAATCTTTGTGTATATTAATACGGCTGACTGGCGTGCGGGCTGTTCGTCCCTTATTTTTCTGAACGATAATTCTTTGCTTATGTATCCCAGCATAATGCCTGTTTCTTTTCCGCCTGAATCTAAAATTGTTTTCTGTGAGTATGTGTGAATAGTAACAGCCTCGGAATACAAACCAAGAATTCCCTGTTGTCTGGCGTTTTCTATTGTATTGTTCATCAGCCTCTTACCAAGATGCATATCTCTGTAAAGCGGGTCTACCATAAGCATTCCGAACTCGGCAACTTTTGAATCCTTATGAAGTTTCTCAACTGCGGCGTGTCCTGCAATAACACCTTCTGAAGTAATGGCAATATTTGACTGCAGTAAACCGTTTTCTATCATCTCTTTTATCCTCTCAGGAAAATATACAAATGAAAGGTACGTGTAACCGTAAGTTTTATATACCAACTGTTCGAGTTTTAAATATTCATCGGCTCTCATCAGTCGGAATTCAAATTCTGTCTTCGATACATCTGTCTTCGATGCCTCTGTATTTTCGGAAAATTCCTGAGTGCTGATTAATGATGAAGGGAGTTTCTTCAAAAGTTCTACACGTTTTCCTTTATTACCGAGATTCATGAATCGGATTCCGTCTGTGCATTCTCTCATAATCGTAAGACCGAATCCCTTGCTCCTGCCTTTTTCCTCCGAATCAAAATCGAAAGGCAGTCCTTTATCTTCTACGCCGATTATAAAACAGCCGTTACCTTTCTCTACTGTAATATCGAAGAGTTCATCTTCTGAGCCGTTGAACGCATGTTTGATAACGTTCGTACAGGCTTCTTTGGTCACGAGCACAAGTTTATCCGCATCTGATTCATTAAAACCGAAATCTTTTGCAAGCAGCTTTATAAAAGCCATAACGGGGAACAATATCCTCTTATCGCTTTTAACGGTTAATCTCGACAGCAGTGCTTTATTATATTCCATACTTAATCATCCTTTGAAATCCCTTATGTAACTTATTAACGGCTCGAATGTATCCGTAGTTATTCGGTATAGACCAACAAACGGATGGTCTAAAACATAAATCAGATACAGCACAAGTACACTTACGAAAATTAGTATGGCAGTCATAAAATACTGATGATTCAGGTTTCTTGCGCCGAAGAAAAAAGTGAAAACAATAAGTATAACAGACCCAATCAGAAGAACCATCCATATAATATCAGGGATGTGCTCTCTGCTTTTGAGCAGACGCAGCCGTCTGTACTCGCCGAGTTCGTTCACAATTTTAAGTGCTTCTGATAGAACACTGTTGTTGGGCATTCGCGACTGGTCTATAAGTATATAGATATCGGCTAATTTCCCGAAAACTTTTGCTGCCTCATAACTCCTTTTCCCTTCAGCCATAGATTCCCATTCTTCTTTTGTAACTATATTCACGTAATCATTTATTGTAGTGCGGATTTCCTGACGTATAGTATCTGGAAATGCTTTGGTACCGTAATAAAGGTCGAGAAGGTGATTCGATTCCTGCTCGATGATTATGTTGGTTTCTTTAAGACTGTTCCACGAAGCATACACAACAAAGGCTATGAGGACTGCATAAATAATACAGACTGCATTATAAATAAAACCTGCTACCTCGTGATTTTCTTTCAGTGTATCCTGTTGAATCTTTTTCCTTATAATTCTCAGGGATATAAGAAACACTGCAATGCTAAGAGCAGTGATAATGAATATGGAAACTAAAAAGTGATACTGCAAAAATATGCTCATACATATTATAATTTAGATAAATACTTACAGCTACAAGACTTAATATTACTGCAATTTAATATATTCCTTTGCAACATTCAAAGTGGATATTTAAGACAGGGGAATTACATATTGAATTTAACGAAGTGAGCAGATTGGTGGGTGACCGATTGTCGGTTTATTCTTACCTTTTCATTCCATCATATTTTTAGATGGGGTAATCTCTGGGGTTTCTCTACTCTCTAATTTTCTTCTTTCTACCAACTGTCATTCCTGCATGTTTTTAGCAGGAATCTCTACTCCTACATTCACTTCCTGCCAAATCTTTTCCCTTTAGGTTGAAGATCCGCCTCCGTTTTCTTTACGTCCGCCAATCTTTGTGGTGGATGGCGGAGAATAAACTTTGTTAAAAATAGCCTTAAAAAGAACTATTCCACACTACAAAATATTATCATGAAATGATAATATTTCTTTCTATTAAATCACAATTTTTATCTAAAGATACTTTTTAATAAAAATTATATACATTGTAAAATATATTTAATAAAATTACTTTGAATACGAATATTTCTAATGTAATGCAATCAAAATCTGAATATCTGACGGTAAATGAAGCAAGTATATGGGCAACCAAATACTTAAAGAAGAATGTTACGTCATCTAACATTTCTTATCTCGTACAGTATGGCTTAATCCGTAAATATGGCGACAATGGTAAAACTCAAATATCGGTTAACGAATTGCAGGAATACTATAAATCATACAACGGCGACCGTGAATCAGATTGGAAACAAAAACTCGGTGACGATTTAAACTGGGTTTTGTCCTTCGAACAATATAAAGAGGCTGAAACCACAAAACATGTTCACAGATTGCATCCATACAAAGGCAAATTTATTCCCCAGTTAGTTGAATATTTTATTGATGACCATACAGATAAATTTAAGAAGGAAGTTTATTTCCAAAAAGGTGATATAATTCTCGATCCCTTTGCCGGAAGTGGTACGACACTTGTCCAATCTTCAGAATCTGGTATGCACGCAATTGGAATCGATATATCCGCCTTTAATACTCTTATAAGTAATTGTAAAGTATTAAGATTTAATCTTGTTGATGTTCAGATAGAATTAAATAGAATTACCGATGTATTAAAATCATATTTACTAAATTCACATATTATAGAATTCGATAATGAATTATTAGAGGAATTATCAAAATTCAACTCAAGATATTTCCCAGTCCCTGATTATAAGTACAAAGTTAAAAGAAACGAAATAGACGAAGATAAATATGGCTCTGAAAAGGAAGGATTATTCCTTAAAATATATGATAAGCTTCTTGATAAGTACAAAATTGAGGTAAAACAAGTAAACACAGAAACTTTTCTGGATTTATGGTATCTAAAAAGTGTAAGAGAAGAAATAGAAGTTGTCTTCAATGAAATTAAAAAGATTAAAAACTTACATACCAAAAAACTTGTAACCATAATATTAAGCAGAACAATTCGTTCATGCAGAGCAACAACTCATGCAGATTTAGCCACACTAAAAGGACCTATCTCTTCTACATATTATTGTGGTAAACACGGCAAAGTTTGCAAACCTCTATTCTCAATTTTAAAATGGTGGGAATCTTATTCAAAAGATACTATTAAAAGAATACAGCAATACGAACACTTAAAAACAAACACTTTCCAGTATTGTTTAACTGGTGATAGCAGGTCGATTAATATATTTGAAGAACTTACGAAGAAATATAAACCATTTGGAAATCTGGCGAGTAATCAAAAGATAAAAGGAATATTCTCAAGTCCTCCTTACGTAGGATTAATAGACTATCACGAACAGCATGCTTATGCATATGATTTATTTGAGTTCGAACGGAAAGATGAACTTGAAATCGGTCCATTATTTAAAGGTCAGGGAAAAGAAGCAAAAGAAAGTTATGTCAATGGTATCTCAGAAGTATTAATAAACTGCAAGAAATATCTCGCAGACGACTTCAATATATTTCTTGTCGCAAATGATAAATACAATCTTTACCCAACAATCGCAGAAAAATCGGGATTAAAAATAGTAAATCAATTCAAACGCCCTGTTATTAACCGTACTGAAAAGGTTAAAGGGGCATATTCAGAAATAATATTTCATTTTAAAAATAAATAATGGAAACAATATATCGTGATAATGTAATTTATCAGCTAACAATCGAAGATTTACAAAATGTTTCAAATAAAGAACTGGATAGAGATTTGACAGAAGTTGAAATCAAATTACTTGAAGAAAAAATTGGGGATTTCATAGATTGGTATGAAATAATTCGAAATACAATTATCCAAAATATATCAAAATAATGGCACTTACAGAAATACAAATCAAACAAACGAAAAATGTAATTCTTGATAGTTTAAGTAAGCGATTTCAAACTTACAATCCTGAACCAGCATATATGCCTTTTCACACTCGGCTTTTAGGTAAAGATCGTTTAGCATTGTATGCTTTTATCCATTCACTCAATACAAATTTCGGAACAACAATTTTTGAACCAGTTGCTTTAGCGCTGGCATCAACAAGTTTTGCAAGTGCTTCCTCACAGGCAATCGCAGGGACTGAAATTAGCGAAGCTGCACAACGAATAATTCAGCAAATAATGGATGGTTTGATAACTGCTGTTACATCACCAAATAAATTAGAGGAGATTGAAAAAATCAGAAAGGTTTGCAGAGAAGGAAAAATGATAAAAGTGAAACCTACCAAAGTTGATGTCAAATTGATAAGTAAAGATAATCAAATATTTCTCTTTGACATTAAAACTGCAAAACCAAACGCTGGAGGCTTTAAAGAATTTAAAAGAACACTTTTAGAGTGGGTTGCGACTTCTCTTGCAGCAGATCCAAATGCAAAAGTAAACACACTTATTGCAATTCCATACAATCCATATGAACCCGAACCTTATAAAAGATGGACAATGCGAGGAATGCTTGACCTTGAAAATGAATTGAAAGTTGGGAAAGAGTTCTGGGATTTACTTGGTGGCGAAGGTGCCTATGAAAATTTGCTCGATTGCTTCGAGCAAGTCGGAATAGAAATGCGCTCTGAAATAGACGATTACTTTTCTAAGTTTAATAAATAGTATACAATTTTTTACAATTTATGATAAATTAGCAAAACCATAAATTAAATTATACTTCGATTCTTCTACTGATATGGCATTCCCAATCTCACTTATACCTTGTCAACCCTCCGTAATTAGATTAAGGATTTGTGGAATGTATTATTGTTGAGGTTTTACAGTCGCTAAATCCGTAATGAAAATTAAGCATAATATACATTACTTGCAATTTATTTTTCCGTTCTGCTAATATGCAATCTCGAACGGATTGTAAATCTTCTAATGCTCAATTCTACCGTTATTCAATCCTGATGGAATTTATAAATTTAAGAATATATCTTTTTTCATATTAAACATTTTCCGAGTGAATCCGCTAAATCCGTGCAAATCCGTGTTCAATTTCCTAAGTGATGAAATTTAAAACATTACTTGATTTGCCCAATATGTCAATTATTTGACAGATTGTTCAATGCATAATGCAAATATATACATTTCAATATGTTGATTGATACGTGTCTAATAGGAACCTAATAGGTAGATGATAGATAGAGTGCGGTAATAGTGCGTTGTGGTTTGCTTTCAAAAGTTTGTTTGACGAATTTTGCATAGAATAGGTAAAACAACCGATGTAGTTCCTTTATAGTTGTGGTTTGCTTTCAAAAGTTTGTTTGACGAATTTTGCATAGAATTCATAAACTACATTGCCTAATGCCGTTGCTGTTGTGGTTTGCTTTCAAAAGTTTGTTTGACGAATTTTGCATAGAATGAAATAGAGATTTAATCTTTCGACGTCAAAGTTGTGGTTTGCTTTCAAAAGTTTGTTTGACGAATTTTGCATAGAATCGTAACAGAGGAAAGAACACAGGAACAAACGTTGTGGTTTGCTTTCAAAAGTTTGTTTGACGAATTTTGCATAGAATAAAAAATACATTATATATAATGTAACAGTTGTTGTGGTTTGCTTTCAAAAGTTTGTTTGACGAATTTTGCATAGAATATTGTAAATTGTACATCATAGCGGAGGAAAGTTGTGGTTTGCTTTCAAAAGTTTGTTTGACGAATTTTGCATAGAATTGGCGGCAACTCCTCTTATGATACAACATAGTTGTGGTTTGCTTTCAAAAGTTTGTTTGACGAATTTTGCATAGAATTTGGTTTAGCAGTTGATATAATCAACTTCGTTGTGGTTTGCTTTCAAAAGTTTGTTTGACGAATTTTGCATAGAATTCCGCATTTACCGTTCGGGTGTAGGTGTTAGTTGTGGTTTGCTTTCAAAAGTTTGTTTGACGAATTTTGCATAGAATGAAAGCAAAGTAATGGAAACACTCGCAATTGTTGTGGTTTGCTTTCAAAAGTTTGTTTGACGAATTTTGCATAGAATAAACCAATCCTTTTCCTAAAGCACCTGCGTGTTGTGGTTTGCTTTCAAAAGTTTGTTTGACGAATTTTGCATAGAATAATATAAAACAATGTATCTATGCCGGACAGTTGTGGTTTGCTTTCAAAAGTTTGTTTGACGAATTTTGCATAGAATAAGTATTACAGTAAAAGCATCGGGCTTATCGTTGTGGTTTGCTTTCAAAAGTTTGTTTGACGAATTTTGCATAGAATGAGTTTCTACAGTCAATCAATTACAACGCGTTGTGGTTTGCTTTCAAAAGTTTGTTTGACGAATTTTGCATAGAATGTTCCTGCGGTATTCATATTCATATAAACAGTTGTGGTTTGCTTTCAAAAGTTTGTTTGACGAATTTTGCATAGAATAGAGAAGCAGAAGTTTATATTGTTGTGTCTGTTGTGGTTTGCTTTCAAAAGTTTGTTTGACGAATTTTGCATAGAATACTATCAGAGCGAACCACCAATGGCTACGCGTTGTGGTTTGCTTTCAAAAGTTTGTTTGACGAATTTTGCATAGAATTTCTTTCAAAGTCATATCAGCATCAATAGTGTTGTGGTTTGCTTTCAAAAGTTTGTTTGACGAATTTTGCATAGAATTAAACAAAATATGGTTCGCTTCCTGTATCTGTTGTGGTTTGCTTTCAAAAGTTTGTTTGACGAATTTTGCATAGAATTTAATAAAATCCGTCACTTTCTCAAAATATGTTGTGGTTTGCTTTCAAAAGTTTGTTTGACGAATTTTGCATAGAATTTTGGTTTGGCCGTTGATATAATCAACTTCGTTGTGGTTTGCTTTCAAAAGTTTGTTTGACGAATTTTGCATAGAATTCATCAAGGCACAACTGCATCATCAGTCCAGTTGTGGTTTGCTTTCAAAAGTTTGTTTGACGAATTTTGCATAGAATTGAAATATTTTTTTCATATCGTAAAAAACAGTTGTGGTTTGCTTTCAAAAGTTTGTTTGACGAATTTTGCATAGAATGGTGGCAAAAAGAATCAACAAGTCCAGGTGTTGTGGTTTGCTTTCAAAAGTTTGTTTGACGAATTTTGCATAGAATCAATTAATGGGCGATATAAAAGTTATCAATGTTGTGGTTTGCTTTCAAAAGTTTGTTTGACGAATTTTGCATAGAATGAAAAATTTCAAGTTTGCAGATCGCAAATTGTTGTGGTTTGCTTTCAAAAGTTTGTTTGACGAATTTTGCATAGAATAAAAATATATTGGACAAACAACAACAAGCAGTTGTGGTTTGCTTTCAAAAGTTTGTTTGACGAATTTTGCATAGAATCCTGCGTAGAGATAAGCGAACAGGAAGGCGTTGTGGTTTGCTTTCAAAAGTTTGTTTGACGAATTTTGCATAGAATAGCCGACAACGGATTTATAGTAACAGATAAGTTGTGGTTTGCTTTCAAAAGTTTGTTTGACGAATTTTGCATAGAATATTATATAATTTATGAATGTTAATTAAACTGTTGTGGTTTGCTTTCAAAAGTTTGTTTGACGAATTTTGCATAGAATAGAAGTAACAACACAACCAAACATATACAAGTTGTGGTTTGCTTTCAAAAGTTTGTTTGACGAATTTTGCATAGAATATTGGAGTGTTGCAGAACAACAGGAGGCCTGTTGTGGTTTGCTTTCAAAAGTTTGTTTGACGAATTTTGCATAGAATGCACAGCTCGAAGAGCAATCAGAGCGACTAGTTGTGGTTTGCTTTCAAAAGTTTGTTTGACGAATTTTGCATAGAATGAATAGAATTGCAAAGGAATTACAGATTATGTTGTGGTTTGCTTTCAAAAGTTTGTTTGACGAATTTTGCATAGAATTACTGCTAAAGGATATGATAAGATGTATGTGTTGTGGTTTGCTTTCAAAAGTTTGTTTGACGAATTTTGCATAGAATATTTTTTTGCTGCGTTCCTCAGCTGGCAATGTTGTGGTTTGCTTTCAAAAGTTTGTTTGACGAATTTTGCATAGAATTTCGTCGAAGTAAATGTTCAAACGTTCAACAGTTGTGGTTTGCTTTCAAAAGTTTGTTTGACGAATTTTGCATAGAATTTTAATGCTGATATCATAATAAATCCTCCCGTTGTGGTTTGCTTTCAAAAGTTTGTTTGACGAATTTTGCATAGAATCTACATAGTTTGTATCAGCTGTAGAGTTTAGTTGTGGTTTGCTTTCAAAAGTTTGTTTGACGAATTTTGCATAGAATTCTCTGCTTCTTCTCGTCTGCGTCAAGCGTGTTGTGGTTTGCTTTCAAAAGTTTGTTTGACGAATTTTGCATAGAATTGACTATTAGTGGTTCCTTGAAATCCGTGAGTTGTGGTTTGCTTTCAAAAGTTTGTTTGACGAATTTTGCATAGAATGAAGTTAGAAGTAAGAAGTTAGTAGTTAGCGTTGTGGTTTGCTTTCAAAAGTTTGTTTGACGAATTTTGCATAGAATATTCGCACGAAAAAGCAGTGGAATATATTAGTTGTGGTTTGCTTTCAAAAGTTTGTTTGACGAATTTTGCATAGAATTGATGGCACAGTAACAACACATCTATACCCGTTGTGGTTTGCTTTCAAAAGTTTGTTTGACGAATTTTGCATAGAATGTTAATGTCTCAATCTCAGGCAACCAATTGGTTGTGGTTTGCTTTCAAAAGTTTGTTTGACGAATTTTGCATAGAATTTGCTTGTTAAGTTTGCGAATTATACCTTGGTTGTGGTTTGCTTTCAAAAGTTTGTTTGACGAATTTTGCATAGAATTGAAAGTTCAAAGTGAAGAAATATCAGACCGTTGTGGTTTGCTTTCAAAAGTTTGTTTGACGAATTTTGCATAGAATATTCCCGCAGGAATGCGCCTCGTGCATACAGTTGTGGTTTGCTTTCAAAAGTTTGTTTGACGAATTTTGCATAGAATCTTTCGAATACGAGTGACAAGAATGCTTTTGTTGTGGTTTGCTTTCAAAAGTTTGTTTGACGAATTTTGCATAGAATATAGTTTTTGGTCTCATTCTATTCTACGGAGTTGTGGTTTGCTTTCAAAAGTTTGTTTGACGAATTTTGCATAGAATGTCGGATACCGCAAGTCCAGCGTGTCAATTGTTGTGGTTTGCTTTCAAAAGTTTGTTTGACGAATTTTGCATAGAATACTATGATTACCAATTCCATTCCCACCATAGTTGTGGTTTGCTTTCAAAAGTTTGTTTGACGAATTTTGCATAGAATGCGGTGTGGAGAAGGATGGATTTTTTGTGGGTTGTGGTTTGCTTTCAAAAGTTTGTTTGACGAATTTTGCATAGAATAAGTCCAATGATGCTATGTTACATTCAGAAGTTGTGGTTTGCTTTCAAAAGTTTGTTTGACGAATTTTGCATAGAATTATTGCCCTCAGAATCTTTGAAAGCCTGATGTTGTGGTTTGCTTTCAAAAGTTTGTTTGACGAATTTTGCATAGAATTACGGCATAGCAGTTGATCTCATCAATTTCGTTGTGGTTTGCTTTCAAAAGTTTGTTTGACGAATTTTGCATAGAATATTACAAACTATACCCACGTCGATAATTGTGTTGTGGTTTGCTTTCAAAAGTTTGTTTGACGAATTTTGCATAGAATTACGGCATAGCAGTTGATCTCATCAATTTCGTTGTGGTTTGCTTTCAAAAGTTTGTTTGACGAATTTTGCATAGAATGAAATAATCAAAGAGCACTTCGGCATATCGGTTGTGGTTTGCTTTCAAAAGTTTGTTTGACGAATTTTGCATAGAATTCTTCCATTAGAACACCGCTCGGTAAAACTGTTGTGGTTTGCTTTCAAAAGTTTGTTTGACGAATTTTGCATAGAATTTTCTAAAAACTTGTATTCCTTTCCAAACGGTTGTGGTTTGCTTTCAAAAGTTTGTTTGACGAATTTTGCATAGAATATATCGCCGTTATTTGCTACTGTCCACGGCGTTGTGGTTTGCTTTCAAAAGTTTGTTTGACGAATTTTGCATAGAATACATATTC